>JBIOIC010000194.1:0-4075 GCA_044449625.1 Gemmatimonadales bacterium
AGATTGGAGTTCGCGTTGAATGGACCTCAACGCGGAAGACCGAAGTGACGAAGAATGGACGTAGCCGGTAGGTGCGTGACACGGGGTGACTGGTCGGTGTTCCAGATTTTCGTTGCTTCCTATTTCCGTTTTACTGGCCAACCACGCCGAGCCGATCCTGAACGGCGTCTCTACCGGTGAGATCCAAGTGACCCGCACTGCCATCTACCCCGGCTCCTTCGACCCCCCGACGCGGGGCCACGAAGATCTGATCCGCCGCTCCCTCGCCTTCTCCGACCGGCTGATCGTCGCCGTGGCGATCAATCCGAACAAGGAGCCCCTCTTCTCGGTCGAGGAGCGGCTGACAATGCTCCGCGCGATCTCGGGCGACGAGCAGCGGATCACGGTGACGAGCTTCGAAGGACTCCTCGCCGAGTATGCCCGGAAGCAGGGGGCGACCCTGGTCCTCCGCGGGCTCCGCGCCGTCAGCGACTTCGAGTACGAGTTCCAGATGGCGCTGATGAACCGGCAGCTGCATCAGGAGCTGGAGACGGTCTTCCTCGTGCCGGCGGTCGATCTCACCTACCTGAGCTCCTCGCTGGTGCGGGAGGTGGCGCGCTACGGCGGGAAGCTCGACGGGCTGGTCCACCCCGCGGTCGCGGCAGCGCTGGCGCGGAAATTCAAGAAGTGAGTTTTCAGGACGATATCCTCGCTCGGGCCGCGAAGCTCTGCCCACCCCCGAGGGTCGTCTTCCCCGAGGGGGAGGACCCGCGCATCCAGGAAGCGCTCAAGGAGATCGAACGTCTGAAGCTGGTCCGCCCGATCATACTCGGCGGGAAGGGGATCGATCCGGCGAAGGATCCGCGCCTGGATCGCGTCGCCCAACACTTGCGGGAGCGCCGCCCCGACAAGGTGCCCGATGACGCGACGGCGCTGAAGCTCGCGGTCGACCCGCTCCGCTTTGCGGCGAGTCTCTGCGCCCTCGGAGAAGCCGATGGCTGCGTCTCGGGCGCGGTCGCCACGACCGCCGATGTGATTCGGGCCGGGCTCCTGGCCCTCGGTACCGCCCCCGGGATCCCCCTCGTCTCCTCCTCCTTCTATATGGCGTTCGACAACGGGCGGGTCTTCACCTTCACCGACTGCGCCGTGGTTCCCGATCCCTGTGCCGACCAGCTGGTGGCGATCGCCCTCGCGGCAGCCCGGGCCCGGGTCAAACTGGTGGGGGACGCGCCCCGGATCGCCTTCCTTTCCTATAGTACCAAGGGGAGCGGGGCCGGTCCCAAGGTGGACAAGGTGCGGGAGGCGGCGGAGCTCTTCCGGACCCGCCATCCCGAGTTTGTCTCCGACGGGGAGCTCCAGGGGGATGCGGCGCTGGTGCCGGCGGTGGGGCTGACGAAGGCGCCGGGCTCACCGATAGCCGGAAATGCCAACATCCTCGTCTTTCCCGACCTCGACGCTGGGAACATCGGCTACAAGCTGGTCCAGCGCCTGGCGGGGGCCGTCGCCATCGGGCCGATCCTGCAGGGGATGGCCCGGCCGATGAGTGACCTGTCGCGCGGGGCGACGGCGCGCGATATTGTGGACGTGGCGGCGATGGTCGCCTTGCAGTGCACAGCGAGCCCCTGACCGGGGAGGAATGCCATGGGATTTACGGCCAGCAGGGAAAGCGGCGTGATGGTGATTCACGTCGACGGCCAGCTCATCGTCGGGAACCGCCAGGAGCTGAAGGAGATGATCCAGGCGTCCCTCGACAACGCCGAACGGAAATTCCTGCTCGACTTCGCCAAGGCGGGCTACATCGACTCCTCCGGACTCGGCGCCCTCGTCTCGATCTCCAAGAAGGTGCGGGAGACCGGCGGCGAACTTCGGCTCTCCGGCTTGAACGAGGATCTCCGCACCCTCTTCGAGCTGACCAAGCTCGATACCCTCTTCTCCATCACCGACGGGCTCAAACAGGCGCTCGCCGCATTCTGACCTCTCCGTGACGAGTCCCCTCCGTCTCGTGGTCCGACGCACGCCGGATATCCCGGTGGAGGTGTCGGTGCGAATACCGGGGGATCTCGAAGTGGTGCAGGAGGCGGCCGAGCTCCTCACCCGTCACTGCACCGCGGGGCTCACCAGCTCCCCGATCACCAAGAAGCTCCAGTATCGGTTGAAGACCCTTCTCTGCGAAGCGCTCGCCAACGCCATCCGCCACGGGCTCCACGAGGACCCGGCACGTGCGGTGGCGGTCCGGGTCGAACTCACGGCCGAGCTGGTGCAGATCCACGTCACCGACGATGGGCAGGGCTTCGATCCCACGACGATCGTCCCGCCGCTCGAACCCGACATCATCGACCGCGAGAGCGGCCGGGGGATTTACATCATCCGCCAGCTGGCGGATGAGGTGTCGTTCAACCTCCAGGGGAACTCCATCTGCATGACCTTGCGCCGCCAGTAGGGCGGCTCGACTCCCTCCTCGACCACCTCGGCGCGCTGGCGCGGGGGCGGATACGCCTCTGGCGGACGACGGAGCGAGGGAAGGAGCTCGAACTCGTCGCCGGCCAGGAGCCGGGATGGCGCCTCTCCGTGCCGCACGGGGAAGGGGAGATGCGCACGCCCGAGGGGATGGGATACTTCGCACGGGTGCCGGTGGATGAATCGGCGCTCTGGTTGGAGCTCGCCCTCGCGCCGGCCCACGAGGCGCGGATCCTGATGGAGTGGATCCTTCCGGTGGTGGCGGAGGTGCTGGGGAAGGGGCGGGAAGCGGTCAAGTTGAGCGAGGAGCTGCAGGATCGCTCGGCCGAGATCGAGCTCCTCTACGTCATCAGCGAGATCCTGGGTCAGGCCCTCGACCCGCGCGAAGCGGCGAAGACGATGCTCCGCGAGGTGAGCGATCGGCTGATGGCCCGGCGCGCCTCGCTGATGGTCCACGATCCGGGCGCCGGCCTCCTTCGGATCTACGCCGCGCGCGGGTATGCGGCCGAGGGGTTCGAGGCGGTGAGCGTGGCGGACGAGCACTCGGTGGCGGCGCAGGTCTTTCGGGAGCGGCGGAGCATCGCCTACGATCCCGCCGTTGACCCGGTCAATCCCGGCTACTCCGACGAGGGGCGCACCTACGTTGGCCGCGCCTTCCTCGTCGTGCCGATCAATTACGCGGCGCCGGGGATGGAGTCGCGCTGCGTCGGGGTCATCAACTTCACTGACCGGATCGGGAACGACGCCTTTACCCCTGCGGAACGTCGCCTGGTGGCGGCGGTCGCGAGTCAGATCGGCGCCGCGATCGAGAACGCTCGGCTTGTGGCCCGCGATCTCCAGCGCCAGCGGCTCAATCGCGAACTCGAGCTGGCGCACGATCTCCAATTGAAGCTCCTGCCCAATCCGTCTGTCCTGCAGGGTGATGCGAAGGTCGCGGCCCGCTGCCGTCCGGTCGAATCGGTGGGAGGGGATTTCTACACCTTCTCCCGGCTCGGCCAGGGGAAGGTGGGAGTGATGCTGGGGGACGTGTCGAGTCACGGCTACTCCGCCGCGTTGGTGATGGCGCTGGTGATGAGCGCCGCCGGCATTCACTCGGCCGGAAGCACTTCTCCCGACGAGACCTTGGGTGCGCTGCTTGAGAGCCTCGGTGCCGAGCTTGCGAGCACCGAGATGTACTTCTCCGTCTTCTACGGCGTGCTCGATCCGGAAAAGCGCCGGCTCGATTACTCGAGCGCGGGGCATCCGTATGCGTTCCGCGTCGCCACGGATGGCACGTCGGAGCGCTTGGAGAGCACCTCGCCGCCGCTCGGCCTCGCGGCGCCGGGAAGCATCCGGATGAAGACCGTCGAGTGGGCCCGAGACGATCTTCTGGTGCTCTGGACCGATGGCCTGCTGGATGCCCGGAACGCCGCGGAGGAGCCGTGGGGAGAAGCGCGGCTCTTGCAGGTGGTGACGGCGCACCGGAGCGAGAGCGTTGAGGAGATCGTCGCGGCGGTCTTCGCCGAGGCCGATGAGTGGAGTGCGCGGCCGGCGGATGACCGGACGATGTTGGTGATGCGGTTGTAGGCGGAGGGGCGCAGGGACGGAGAGGCGCAGGGGTCTCGCGGATTTGTGGGGGTCGCCTGCGGCGACCCGACGC
>JBIOIC010000195.1:0-3997 GCA_044449625.1 Gemmatimonadales bacterium
GCTCCAAGCTTACTTCGTAACGATGATCTTCCCGTGCATCGACATCGCGAGATGCGGCAGGCAGTAGAACTTGTAGGTGCCCACAGGAGCGCCGGCGAACGAGATGTCGTAAGCCTTATCCTGTTCGACTTCAAGCTGGCTCTGCATCGGGCCCATCTGATCCTTCATCGCCGCGGTGAGGACCGCCGCGCCGCCGGCCGGCATGCTGTCGGGCCAGAAGGAGATGTTGTGCGGGCCGCCCTGCTTGTTCACGAAGCGGACGATGTCGCCCTGCTTGATCGTGACTTCGGCGGGGCTGTACATCGGGGTCGTCCCGTTCATCGTCATGTCGATCTCGTGGACCGTACCAGTCGCGGTCGCGGCCGGAGCCGCCGCAGCCGGGGCAGCCGCAGCCGCCGAACTGTCCGCCTGCTTCTCACCACCGCCGCACGCCGCCACCAATACCAGACCTGCTGCAAGCCAAGTCATCCGCATACGCCCAACGCCTCCGATTCCTGATAGATTGTCCGTGACTTCCGGACGATTGTGACCACGGCCACCGGGTCGAAGATCACTTGTGAATGGTTTCACAAGTATAAACTCACCACCCCCAGAGCGCGAGGGGAAGGCTTTTTGACCCAAATACCGCCCTGTTCCTCCCTCGGCCCGCAGTGCCGAGCGCTCACCGTCACCCTCCGCGTCGGGGGGCTGCAGGATGGTGTGGCGAGCCTCGACGACGAGGCCACCTGGCTCCTCGGTCACACCCAGAACATCGCCTTCGGGCGGGTCTGGCAGGAGGAACAGAGTCTCTTCGCCGAAGCCACGCTCCAGGTGCCCTGCCGCTATCTGCGGGAGGGAGCCGGCGAGGCCGCCTGCACCGCCCACGGCTACTCCGGCCCGCTCCCGGCGGAGCCCGTTGAGGAGCCGGCGCGCCGACGGCTGGGAGGAGACAAGTTCGAGGTGGTCGATGGGCTCGCACTGACCCCGCTCTCGCTCCCGGTTGCCCCGGTACCTGCCGGGCTTCCGCTCTACGCCGGAGAGAATCCCTGCCTCCACGCCCCCTGTCGCACCGCCGACAACGTCCGCGGAGCCGCCTGCTGCCGGGACCTGCAGCTCGGGATCGTCTGCCATCGGTCGGATGTCGCGCTTGAGGCACTGGTGCGCGCCCGCCGCTCTCCCTATCTCTGCAAGGTGGACCGGGAATCGGACCGGTACCTGGGGGTCGAGATGATCTCCGCCTGCGCCTACCTCGACGATGACGGCCGGAATTGCTCCCTCCACGGACGGACCCGCGCCGACGGCAGGGCGGCCAAACCGGGGCTCTGCTTCGACTGGCCTGACGGGGAGGTGTATCATACGGGGTGCGTGTTCAAACCAGTCGGTCAGGCGGTCGGTGGGGGAGTGGGGTAGTGGGATAGTGGGACGACGGGAAAGTCGGACAGTGGGGCCGGGGCACGGGACTCAACGCGGTCATGGAGCGTCATCCCGAGGAGCGAAGCGACGAGGGATCTTGCCAGTGGCCCGTGGGAGCCCCGAGATCAGTTCCGATGCCGTGCGGGGAAGATCCCTCGCATTCGCTGGGGATGACCGCCCTATCCCACTGATCCACTGCCCCACTGAGTCATTACACTACCCTGTGCACCCCGGCTCCTCCGGCACGTCTACACACTGACGGCCCCCGGGGCGGCCCTTGGGGATCACCGTCGAGGGAATGCAGGACGACGGTTCCTGGTCGATGAGGTGCTGGGCGGATTTCCAGCACGCGGTCTCGCGACCAGGGCCGCCACCCCCGCACCTCAAGCGAGAACCTGATGGGCGAAGAGCTCGCGGCACTCTATCAGTCGACCTACACCTCGCTGGTCCGGTTCCTCTACCGCAAGGTCTGGGACATCGACCGGGCGGAGGATCTGGCGCAGGAGGTCTTCGTCCGGGCGATGCACCACCAGCCGGAGAAGCCGAGGGCGTGGGTCTTCGCGGTGGCGGCCAATCTGGCGCGGGACGAGGCGCGGGCGGCGGTGCGGCGGAAGCGACATCTGGTGCTGTTGACCAACGATCCGGCGGGCTCCCCGGCACCGGAGCCCGACGCCCAGGACTCGGTGGAACATGACGAGCGGCTCGCGGCGGTCCAGCGGGCGCTCGAGTTGCTCACCCCGCGCGATCAGGAGGTCCTCCTCCTGTGGGATGCGGGACTCAGTTACCCCGAAATTGCCGCCCGGACCGGGCTGGCGGTCGGAGCGGTCGGGACGACGCTGGCACGGGCGCGCAAGCGGCTCGTTGAAGCCCACGAACGGATGACCACAGATCGGCGCGATGCGGCACATTCCTGAAGAAGAGCTCCACGCCTACCTGGACCAGGCCCTCTCCCGGTCCCAGGCGGTGGAGATCGAAAGCCACCTGGCCCACTGCGTCCGTTGCCGCGCGGTGCGGGGCGATATCGCCCTGCTGCGCGACCGGACCACGGCGCTTCTCGCCCAGCTCGGCCCCGGCCTGGTGGTCCTGCCCCCGATCGAAGCGATTGAGCGGCGCTACGCCATCGCGTCGGCCCGCCGACAGACGCTGATGCGCCGCGCGGTCTGGGCCGCGAGCATCGCGGCGGCGGTCGGCCTCGGCTGGGGCGCCCGTCAATGGGCTCCGGTGGCGAGCGTTCCGGAGCCGGAGGTCGCGGTACCGATCGCCGCGCACCCGGTCGCGACTCCGCACACCGAGCTCCATCCTCGGCTCGCCATTGTCACCCCGCACCGATCCCCGGTGCAGGCCCCTCGGGTCATCAACGACATGGACATGGTGGAGTACGACACCCTCGGGGTCGATCCGACGGTCCGGCCCGCGGGGCTCTGGCGCAACGTGTCGCTCGCCGGAGCGACCGCCGCCGGGACCCCGATTCCCCGGGTAGCCGGGCTCCCGGTTCTGCAGATCCAGCTGCAGGAGAGCCCCGAGGCCTCGCCGGTCGTCTCGGTCGACCAGCAACTTTCCAATGGCACGCTGATTCGGACCATCGAAGGTCCCGCCGGCCAGGTGTGGAGCATCTTCGCCGCCACGACCGTGCCGACCGATACGCTGGGGCAGGCCGGAGCAGCGACCCTGAGTCTCCGCCAGGGCGACCGGATGCTCCTGATGACCGCCCGGGTGCCGCAGGACTCACTCCGGGCACTGGCGGGGAAGCTGCGGATGAAGTGAGGATGAGCTAAGAGTTGATGGCGGTCAAATAGGGGTGCCTCCAGCGGAGGTGCCCCTTTGCCGTTGCTGGGTTCGACGACGCAACAAGGGGCCCCGGCACCGGAGCCCCCCGTTCCCTTGTCCCTCTGTCCCGCGACTCCACCCTCAAGCTCTCGGCTCTAAGCTCTCAGCTCTAGAAGTGGTTTCAAAAGCTCACCACGGAGGCACGGAGATCACGGAGAAAGCACGGAGGACAACGGTGATGTGGGTGGCCGGGAAGGTTCCGCGATGGTGCGCGGGCCTTGGTCGGTCTTGCCAGACAGACTTGTGGTTCTCCGTGACCCTCCCTGTCCTCCGTGCCTCCGTGGTTCTCGCAGTGGCTTGAAAACCTGTTGCCGGTCATTCGAGAGGCCGCAAATCCAGCCTTTCGGGGCATCTCGGGCAGGTTTTGAAACGACCCTAGTGTCCCCTCTCCCGCTCCAGCGTCAGCATCGCGCGCCGAGGCGAGACCATCGGGAAAGTCCGGGCAAAAAGCGCGTAGCTAAGCAGGAACAGGCCGAGGAAGAGGAGCGTCGGGCCGAGTTCGGGAAGCCCGAAGACGGGGCCATCGGCGGCGGTGATCGATGGGAGAATCATCAGGTACCGTTCGATCCAGAGGGTCACCACGATAACGGTGGAGAACAACCCGAGGGTGAACGGGAGCTTCTTCGGCGCCACGCCAAGCAGGCCGATGAAGGGGATCAGGAAGAGTCCGAAGAACACCACCCGCCCCACCGCTTCCCAGTGGCCCCAGAGCCGGGCGAAGACGAATCCCGTCTCCTCCGGCATGTTGCCGTACCAGATCACCAGGAACTGGGCCCAC
>JBIOIC010000196.1:0-3994 GCA_044449625.1 Gemmatimonadales bacterium
GAGTTCGGGATCCGGATGGCGCTCGGCGCCGGCAACGGGGCCATCCGCGGGATGGTGCTGCGCCAAGGGATGACCGTGACCGCGATCGGGATCGGCCTCGGGCTCCTCGGCGCCCTCGCCCTCTCACGGGTGATGGCCTCGCTGGTCTTCCAGGTGAGTCCGCTCGATCCGGCTGTGCTGATCGGTGCCGTCGGATTCATGGGGCTCGTCGGGGCCATCGCGGCGTACCTTCCCGCCTGGCGAGCGACGACGGTGCATCCGCGGGAGGTGCTGCAGGGGGAGTGAGGGGGCGCGTAGGCGCGTAGGCGCGTAGGCGCGTAGGCGCGTAGGCGCGTAGGCGGTGCGAAGCTCGGCACATGGAGTTTGGCGCGCAAGAGGAACCTTTCCGAGCGGAGCGAGGGACCTACCCAGTCGGGATCGGTGGATGGCCACGAGCCACCGGATCCGCAGGGCAGGTCCCTCACTCCGTTCGGGACGGTTCCGTCGCGACCATCACTCAATCCGCGCAGGGCCGCTTCTCACGCGGCCGTTCACCCGCCCACGCGGCTGTTCACGCGGCTTCTCACGCGGCTGTTCACGCGCCCACGCGGCCGTTCACGCGCCTACCCGCCCCTCTTCCGCAACAACGCCACTCCGGCCCCGACGACAAGCGCAACGGCAGCGCTCACGATGGTACCAGTCAGTCCCGGCTTCATCGTCATCAGGAAGGCGAACCAGACCAGAAAGGCGGGCCGCAGCGAGTTGAGCCAGCGGAGCGCGGGGGCGTGGAACCGCCGCCGGATCCCGTCTGAGACCGATCCCGCCGCCACCGCCTCGCGGACCGCAGCGAGGATGCGCGGCGCCGCGACGAGCGGACCGGAAAGGGCGAAGAAGAGGAGGCCGAGCAGTGCGCCGAAGACCCACGGCGTCATGACCCCCCAGCGGCTGTGTGCCATGTACATCCCGGACACAAGGAGCACGAGCGCCGCGACGCCGAGGGTCACCCCGGTGCGCATCGCGAGGGCGGCCCAGCCCTGAAGTTCGGCGACGGTGCCGGCCTCACCGAGCTTGGCCTCGCTCAGGGCGATGACGCCCATCCCGCCGAGGAGGGCGAAGACGCCGAGGATATGGAGGAAGAGCGCGAGTGCGTATCCTGTTTCCATGCAGACCTCCGAGCAAGAAGTTCGACCGCCGGATACCGGTTACCTGCCGTGCTCCCGCTGGTCACGCGTTCTTGGCCCGCTTCATCGCCTCGATCCCGGCGAGCGAGAACTCCGCGACGTGATCCGCCACCGCCGCCGCCCCTTCCGGCGTGCGGTCGAACCACCCCGGCACCACCCGATCGCGGAACGGATCGGGCAGGTAGAAGAGGCACTGCGACTGGATGCTCGCGACGGCGCGCTTGACCCGTGGATCATCGGAGGGGCACTCAAGCAGCTCTGCCACGATCCCGCTCAGATACCGGATCCGTGGGAGGATCGCCTCGTCCATGATGAGCCGCGCCGCCGGCGTCGGCTCCGCCATTTCGTGACGCATCAGGCGGTGGACCCAGCCATAACGATCCTGGTCGACCAGCATCAGGCGGGGAAGGTAGGTCCGGATGTAGTGGCCGAGCCGGGCGGCGGCCCCGGAACCCTCGGCCGCCATCACGCTCTGGTTCCCCAGCTTCATCCGTTCCGCCGCCGCCCGGACCACTTCCAGATACAGCCCCAGCTTGTCACCGAAGTGATAGCTCACCGCGGCGAGGTTGGCCTCCGCCCGGGTGCAGATTTCCCGGACGGTAACGGCGTCGAAGCCCAGTTCGGAGAAGAGCGCGACCGCGGCGTTGAAGAGCCGGTCGCGGGTGTCGCGGCTTCCCGGCGCCCGTCCGCCGCGCCCACCCTGCCCCTCGCCCTGTCTCACAGCGTCCGCCGGAATAGCAGCGTGGCACCGAACATCGCGAGCACCGAGAAGAGGCCGAGGTAGAGGAGGTCGAAGCCGATCGCGGCGAAGCCGGTGTCCTTGAGCAGGAGGCACTTGAAGGCGTGCACCGCGTAGGTAAAGGGATCGATCGCCGCGAGCCCCCGCATCCAGCCGGGGAAGGCCTGCTGCGGATAGATGGCCCCGCTCGGGAAGTAGAGCAGCGTGTTGAGGACGCCGAAGAGTGCCCGCGGCAGCAGCGGATCATTCATCCGCGCCATCAGCAGGAACATCATGCTGACGAGGGCGACCGACGTCACCGTGATGACCACGAGGAGCCGCAGGAGCCGCAGCGGTTCGAAGGGATTCGGCACCCCGGCAATGAGCGATCCCACGATCATCAGCACCGCCCCGGCCAGGATCGCCTTGATGGCGCCGGAGAGATTGAAGCCGACGATCAGTTCGAGCTTGGTGATCGGCGTGACGAGATACCCTTCGTGGAGCCCGCGGGCCTTGTCGTCGATGTAGATGATCCCTCCGCCGATCATCACCATCATGAAGATCGACATCACGATCGAGCCGGGGAGGAGATACTGGATGTAGGGGACGTACGGATAGATCTCGACCTCGTCGAGCGCCGTGTTCTTGAGCATCCGATCGGAGGTGGGCGGGGGCTGGTCGTAGCTCTGCACCACACCAGACAAGGTCGAGGCCAGCGTCACCGCGACGAAGTTGTCGGAGTTGTCCTCGATCAGCGCCACCCGCGGGCCGGTCCCCGAAAGCTGCTTCCGGGAGAAGCCGGGAGGGATGTTGAGCACTCCGTTCAGGTGCCCGTTCCGAAGATCGGTGAGGGCGTTGCCCAAGTCGGCGTAGGAGACCGGAGTGAAGGTCTTGGCCCCGGCAGAGACGGCGCTGGCAAGCTCCCGAAGGTGAACCGCCGGGACGCCGCCATCCTGATCCACCACGCCGAGCTTCAAGTGCTTGACCGCGCCGCCGAAGGCGTAGCCGAGCACCACCAGCTGCACGATCGGCGCCGTCAGCGACATGATGATGAGCGCCCGGCTCTTGCGAAACCGGCGCAACTCGCGCTCGACGATCGCCATGGCGCGTTGCATGAACATCGGGGTCATCTCCGGAACGGCGCGACGCGGTCGAGCGGATTGCTCGCCTGCAGTGCGTCCCGAAGCTGGCGGCCGGTGAAGTGGACAAAGACGTCATCGAGGGTGGCGCTCTGGACCGCGAGGGAGCCGACCGCGACGCCGGCCTTCTCCGCGGCTTCCAGGAGGGCGAGGGTCACGCCGGGTCCGTCGTGCGCCGTCAGGCGGAAACCGGAGCCCTCTTCCGTGATCCCTTCGACCCCGGGGAGCGCGGCCAGGCGCTCGGACCAGTCGGCGGGGGCGTTCGCGAAGGTGGCCTCGACCGTGTTCTTCCCGGCGATCGCCGCCTTCAGCTCGATCGGGGAATCGAGCGCCATCAACTTCCCGTGATCCACGATCGCGATCCGGTCGCAGAGCTTGTCCGCCTCATCCATATAGTGGGTGGTGAGGAGGACGGTCAGATCGCGCTCCGCCTTGATCTTGGTGAGCATCTCCCAGACCGCGACTCGGGAGACCGGATCGAGCCCGGTGGTCGGCTCGTCGAGGAAGAAGATCCGGGGCTCGTGGACCAGTCCGCGCGCGATCTCGACCCGCCGCCGCATCCCCCCCGAGAGGTGCTTGACCGGCTGATCGGCCCACTGCGTCAGTTCGACCGCGGCGAGGAGATCAGCGATGCGCTTCTGGCGCTTCTCCTTCGGCACGCCATAGAGCTTGGCGAAGATCAGCAGATTCTCATTCGGCGTGAGTTCGAGATCGCTGGTCATCGCCTGGGGGATGACGCCGATGGCGAGGCGGACCGTGTCGGGGTCCTTCACCACGTCGGCACCGTCGATGAGCGCCGTCCCGGCGGTCGGCAGCACCAGCGTCGTGAGCATCCGGATCAGGGTCGACTTCCCCGCCCCGTTGGGGCCGAGGAGACCGAAGATCTCTCCCCGTTCGACCGCAAATGAGATCCCGTCGACCGCGGTGAAATCCCCGAAGCGCTTGGTGATCGACTGGACGTCGATGGCGAGGCGGAC
>JBIOIC010000197.1:0-3977 GCA_044449625.1 Gemmatimonadales bacterium
CGATTACGGGAAGATCCCGCGTGGTCTGATCGGCGTGCAGGGCGACCATAATGGCAGTCTGCAGCTTCGGAATATCAAGATCAAGGTATTGAAGTAGCGGGTGACGGGTACTGCGTGCTGCGTAACGCGTGCGCGTGACGGGTGACGGATGGGCTGCGGGAGGCGGGCGTACCGTCGGAACGTCATCCCGAGGGAGGCGCAGCCGACCGAGGGATCTTGCCCGCGTGGCTCGACGGGTAACGCGTAATGCGCCTGCCCTGAGCGAAGCGACGGGTGTGCGTAGCAGGGTGAATCACCGAGCCCCGACTCCGGCAGTTAGGTTCTAGGCTCTAAGCTCTAGGTTCTTAGCTCTTAGCTCTTAGCGCTAAGCTCTGATCTCCACCACTCACTGGACGACCCGATGATACGCAAATTGTTGATGCCCGCCGTCGGCGCGGCGCTCCTCCTCTCCTCTCGCCCCGCCGCGGCGCAGAGCCCCTTCGCGAGCAACCCCGTGCTCCAGCGGATCTGGAACATCGGGATGGACAGCTCCTGGACCGAGCCGCTGGCGCGGACCCTCTTCGACTCCCTCGGGCCGCGCCTCACCGGCTCCCCCGACCAGAAGCGGGCCAACGACTGGCTGGTCAAGATGTACACCTCGTGGGGGATCGACGCGAAGAACGAGCAGTACGGCACCTGGCGCGGCTGGCGGCGCGGCTACTCCCACATCGACCTGATCGAGCCTAGGGTCCGTTCGCTCGAAGGGACGATGCTCGGCTGGAGCCCCGGCACCAGGAAGAAGGACCTCACCGCGCCGACCGTCATCCTGCCGCACTTCAAGGACTCGACCGAGTTCGTGGCCTGGCTTCCGAACGCCAAGGGAAAGTTCGTCCTCGTTGCCCCGGCCCAGCCCACCTGCCGCCCGACCGAAGACTGGGAGCAGAACGCGACTCCCGCCGCCAAGGCCAGGATGGACACCCTCCGGATGAACCTGACGGCCGAGTGGCGCGATCGCATCAAGGCCACCGGCTACTCACTGGCGCTCGGCACCGGGTCGCTCGGGCTCCGGATGGAGCAGGCCGGCGTCGCGGGGTTTCTGACCTCGCGCCCCAAGGATGGCTGGGGCACCATCGAGATCTTCGAGACCTATGACACCAAGGCGCCTGCCGTGGCGCTCAGCTGTGAGGACTACGGTCTCGTCTTCCGGCTTACCGAGGACAACCGGCATCCCAAGGTCCGGATGAATCTCGACGCCGATCTCCTCGGCGAGCGGCCGGTCTTCAACACGATCGCGACGATCCCCGGCTCCGACAAGGCGAACGAATACGTGATGCTCTCGGCTCACTTCGATTCGTGGGACGGGTCATCGGGCGCCACCGATAACGGCACCGGCACGCTCACGATGATGGAGGCGATGCGGATCCTGAAGCTGGTCTACCCGCATCCGCGGCGGACCATTCTCGTCGGGCACTGGAGCAGCGAAGAGGAGGGGTTGGTCGGGTCCCGCGCGTACACCGAGGACCATCCGGAGGTGGTGAAGGGGCTGCAGGTGCTCCTGAACCAGGACAACGGGACCGGCCGCATTGTGCGGGTGGGCGGCGGCGGCTTCCCTGATGCCGCGGCGCACCTGCAGCGCTGGATCGACGACCTCCCGCCGATGTACAAGGAGCAGATGCAGTTCGGCGGGGCGGGCCTCCCCGGCGGCGGCGGAAGCGACCACGCATCGTTCGTCTGCTGGGGCGCGCCGGCGGTGGAGCTGGGCAGCTTGAACTGGGACTACGGCAACTACACCTGGCACACCAATCGCGATACCTACGACAAGATCGTCTTCGATGATCTCAAGTCGAATGCGACCGCCGTGGCGATGCTCGCCTATCTGGCGTCGGAGGATTCCACCACCGTGGGCCGCCAGCGGGTCGATCTCGTGGCGCTGGCGGCGGCACATCAGGCGCTGGTCGATTCCGCGCACGCCAACCCGGCCGACACCGTGCTGGCGCGGCGGGCGGGGATCGGCGGCCGGCGGGGGGGCTTCAACTTCCGCTTCCCCACCACCTGGCCCGAGTGCACCAAGGCCCCGCGCACGACCAATCCGCGGTTGCAGTAGGGCGGTCGTTGGTCGTTGGACGTTGGTCTCTCCCGGTGCCGTAGGTTGATGCGCCGGGAAGCAACGGAGCGGGCCCTCGGAGATAGATCCGGAGGCCCGCTTTGCTGCGCATTGCGTAACTCCGATATTCAAGCGCTTCAGGGGAGTCCCGATCCCCGGCTTTATAGACATCCGGGATTCAGCACATCTCCTGTCGCTCCTACTACCACCTCACCCCCCCCGAACCCCTTTCCCTTCAGGGAGAGGGGGCCGGGGGGTGCGGAAGCGGTTCGCAGAAGTGTGACATGTCACACCGGGATCCGCGCGGGTGACAGAGAACGGAGGATGGCCGCTGTCGGTTGTTTGCCCTCAATCAGCCCTGAGACTTGGACTCAAGACCCCCACTCCTATATGCCGTCCGACCACCTCATCGATCCTTGCTTTCGGCACCGCCCCTACGATCCGATCCACCGGCAGGCCGCCCTTGAAGAAGAGGAGTGTCGGAACCCCGCGGACGTTCAGGCGCATTCCGATCTTCGGATGCTCATCGGCGTTCACCTTCACGACTCTGATCGCATCCCCCCGCTCGGCCGCGATCTGCTCCAGGACCGGCGCGATCGCCTTGCAGGGCCCGCACCAGGCGGCCCAAAAATCCACAATCGTGAGACCGGGATGGGCCCCGACCTCCGCCTCGAAGGTCTCCTCGGTCACTTCCATCATCTCAACCATTCGCCGCTCCTTGCAATCGAGTGATACGTTCCTTGATCCGGTCCCGGAGCTGGCGCAGGGTGCGGAGCTGCCCGTCGACCTTGGCGAGCTTCCGGCCGTAAAGCTGGGCGGTCCGCACCCCGCAATGGGTGCCGGGCGCGGCGGCCTGCAGGCAGCCCGCCAGGGAGAGCACCTCGTCCACCGTGAACCCGGTCTCCAGCAGGTCGCGGACGGCCCGCACCCGCTCGACCGCCGGATCGCCGAAATCGCGATAGCCGTTGGCTCGGCGAGTGGCGCGGAGCAGCCCCGCCTGTTCGTAGTACCGGATCGACCGGACGCTGACACCGGTCCGCTCGGCGAGTTCGCCGACTTGCATTGAATGCCTCCCACAGGCAGGCCTGGGCACCGCACCCCCGGTGCAGCTGTCCCCCAAGGTAAACCCTGACACTGGTGTCAGGGTCAAGACGGGCCCCCACCCCACTTCCCCATCGAGGCCGAAATGATCCAGATCGTTTCCCTGATCGGCGCGCTGCTGATCCTCCTCCCCTTCGCCGCCAGCCAGGCCGGCCGTCTCGCCATTACCAGCCGGACCTATCAGGGGCTGAACCTCGTCGGTTCAGCCATCCTCGCCGCCGTCGCCGTGATCGAACGGCAATACGGTTTCATCCTGCTGGAAGGGATCTGGGCGATCGTGAGTCTGGTCGGGCTGGCAAAGGTCCGGCGGGCGGCCTGATCGTCGACCGGCGTGAACTCTTCCGGGTCGGCCAGATCGGCGTAACAGAGGCAAGAGGTCGGGAGACTGCACACCCGGGCCCGCGCGATCGACTGCGCGGCCGGGGAGGACCTGGGGCCACTAACGGCCGGTGGCCGCGCCCCGGATCAGGTGGAAGTCGTATTCAAGATGGATGGTATCCGCCAGGCTCAGGATGAACCCCATCCGCGGCGGATCGAGACTTAGGCCCGTGAAGGTGACGATCGTCGCGGCGGTGCCGGAGAAGCCATCAGCGGCGGCGGTCGCGGTCACGTGCCTGGTGGTGGGACGCGTCCCCCCGTGGCCGGTGACGGGGCCGGTCAACTCGAAGGCGAGGGGACCCGAGACGGGGAGCGGCCACGGCAGGCCGGTCACCGCCGTCGGCACCAGCACCGCGGTCGGAAACTTGTCGGTCTCCAGCGTCCTGCGCTGCACGAACTGATCGCGCCGATCCCG
>JBIOIC010000198.1:0-3974 GCA_044449625.1 Gemmatimonadales bacterium
CGATCTCGCCGCGGTCCTGCCGACGATCGTCTCCCGCGCCGTGCCCCTTCGAGTGACGCCGCTCCCCGATGCCGAGGTTCGGGACTTCCTCAAGAGCCATCTCACCCCTGCCCCGACCGGCGCCGCACTTGAAGCACTGGTTGCCCGGGCCGCTGGAGTGATCGGCCGAGCGGTGGATCCGGAAGACGATGTGGTCCGCACCCGCGCCGCGGCCGATGCCCTGCTGGACGCGCTGACTCACGGCCCGGGGCCACGCCTGGAGCGTGCACTGGCGCAGAATGCCTTCGCTGCCCGGGGGGACTTTACCGCCGTCCTCGACGCCGTCGCCGACCGCCTGATGGACGCCACCCGGGTGGCTCTTGGTCACCCCGCCCCCGCCGACGGCATTCCCGGGGCGCTTGCCCGTACCGATGCCGCCGGCGCTCTGCGCGCCCTCGATCGGGTCCGCCTCACGCGGGATGCCGCCCAGGGGAACGTGAATCCCCAGCTGCTTCTTGCCACCCTCAGCCACGAACTGGCGGGGGCACTGTGAAGCTCTCCCACCTTGACGAAGCGGGCCGGGCCCGGATGGTCGATGTCGGCGACAAGCCGATCTCTGATCGTTCGGCCACGGCCGAAGGCCGGGTCCGGATGTCGGCGGAGGCCTACGGGCTGGTCCGCGACGGCGCCCTCGCCAAGGGAGATGTCCTGGCAGTGGCTGAAGTGGCGGGAACGATGGCCGCCAAGCGGACGGGAGAGTTGATCCCCCTCTGTCACCCTCTCGGACTCGATCTGGTGCGGGTCGAGGCGACACTCGACGATGAACTGCCGGGAGTGCGGGTGACGGCGACCACGCGGGTATCGGGCCGGACCGGGGTGGAAATGGAGGCGCTGACCGCCGTCGCGATCGCCTGCCTCACGGTCTACGACATGGTAAAGGCCGCCGACCGCGGAGCGGAGATCGAGTCGGTCCGCCTGGTGATGAAGGCCGGCGGCAAGACCGGAGAATGGAGGCGTTGATGCGTCCCGCATTCGACGATCGACCGAGGAACCGGCTGGAGGGAGCCAACCTCTGGCTACGGGGCGGGGCGATCCTGCTCGCCGCGCTGGTGGTGAGCGCCGCGGCCGGGAGCCTCCGCGGTCCCGACGCCATCGCGGCCGCCGGCCCCGTGTACGGTCCGGCGGCGGGGCAACTGCAAGGCCTGGAGCAACAGCTTGCCGCCGCGCGCGGCGAACTTGAGATCCAGCGCCTGAAGAACACCCGCGCGGAAGAGATCCAGCGCTACTCCGGCGCCTATCAGATCCCGGCCGATCTGGCCGCGGCGATCTACGACAACGCCCTGAGCGAAGGGATTGATCCCGCACTCGGCTTCCAGCTCGTCAAAGTGGAGAGCGGCTTCAAGGCGACCGCCAAGAGCTCGGCCAGTGCGCTGGGCTTCACCCAGCTCCAGATCGGCACCGCTCGGCGCTACGAGCCGTGGGTCGACGAGGCCGCGCTCTACGATCCGAACACCAACCTTCGGCTCGGTTTCCGGTTCCTCAAGAGCCTGGTGGGACAGTACCACGGCAACGTGCACCTGGCCCTGCTGGCGTACAATCGCGGCCCAGGCAGGATCAATGAGGCGCTCGCCTACGGCGACGATCCGGATAACGGGTACTCGCGGGCCGTGCTCCACGGCCGTCCGGCAGCGCTCCGACGCCACTAGCCATCAATCGGTGCCTGAAACGTGAACGCCCCCGCCGGAATGATCGGCGGGGGCGTTCGTCATCGGGGCTTCAAGCATCTCAGCGATCCGGGACCCGGAGCACCATTCCGGTCCGCAGCGCCTCGCCCGGAGCGATCGCATTGGTGCGCCGCAGGGCGACGACGCTGACTCCGTAGCTCTCTGCAAGACCGGACAAGGTCTCCCCGTGGCGGACTTTGTGGGTCGTCGCCGAGACCGTGGCAGGCTTCTTCGCTGGCCGGCGGGTCGCCGCGACACGGGCCGTCGCGTGGCCGGGAGGAGATACCCGGACCACCTGTCCGATCCGAAGCGACTGGGCCGGGCCGGCGTCGTTCCACTTTCGGAGATTGCTGATGGTGACGCCGTAGCTCCGCGAGAGGGTCCACCACGATTCGCCGGAGCGCACCCGGTGGGAACCGCCAGGCGCGCGGCGTGACCGGCGGGAAGGATAGTCCGGCTCCTCGGCCAGGGCGGCCGCGCGTGGATCGAAGGCAGCCCCGGAGACCGGAATGATCAGCCGGGAGCCGAGTCGGAGCCGCTTCGGGTTGACCTTGGGGTTGGCAAGCCGGATGTCCTCGAGCGAGACGTGACTGACCAGGGCGATCTGCCCCAGCGTCTCCCCCCGCGCCACAAAATGCTCGTGAAAGGTGACCCGCTTGGATGCCGGAAGATCGGCGTAGGCATCGGTCACCGCCGCGCCGGTGCCGACCGGGAGCCGGACGACGGCACTGGTATGCGGGGGGGTCGCCATCCGGAGATACTCCGGATTGAGTTCGCGGATGGCCTGGATCGAGGTATCCGCCAGCCGGGCGACGACGTCGAGTCCCGTCGCATCGGGAACAATCAGCGAGTCGTAGGTGAGGGGCGTTTCCGGCGCGAGCGGAGGGAAGCCGTAGCGTTCCGGTTCCTTCGCGATGAGCGCGGCCGCGATGAGCTTCGGTACGTAATCGCGCGTCTCGCGCCGCAGGTAGCGGGTATCGTAGAGGCGGAAGAAGGTGGAGTCGCTGGCGGTTTCATCATCGACCCCGTCGTCATTCTCCAGCCGCGCCAGCCCGCGCGAGACCCGGCCGCCGCCGGCATTGTAGGCTGCGGCGGCGAGGTAGAGCGATCCGAAGCGGTCGCGCAGATCTTTCATGAACCGCGCCGCGGCCGGCGTCGCCTTGATCGGATCGCGGCGCTCGTCGACCCACTTGTCGATCTTCAAGCCGTACATCTTGCCGGTACCCTTCATGAACTGCCACATCCCGACGGCCCGGGCCCGGCTGGTCGCACTGTTGGAGAATCCGCTCTCGATCAGCGCCAGGTAAACCAGGTCCCCGGGGAGCCCTTCACGCGTGAAGGCGTCGCGGATCATCCCTTCATAGTGCGGCATCCGCTGGAGCCAGATGGTCATCCGGTCGCGGGCGGGACCCTGGAAGAAGTCCAGGTAGAACTGGACTCGTTCGTGATTGAGGAACGAGTTGACGTCGATGTCCCAGGTCGCGGTCGCGGCGATCGCCTTGACGCCACCGGTGGCGGACGGCGTGCCGGAATCGTGCCCGAGCGAATCGCCCGGAGTCGCGTTGGCCAGCCGCTCCAGCATCGCGGCATCGGCGGCGGAATCAGCTTCGTCACTGGTAACGGAGGAGTCTGGGATCGACGGTGCGATCGAAACCGGGGCGACCGCCGCGGCTTGAGTGGAGCCCTCGGGCGCCGCCGGTGCGGTGACAATGCTCTGAGCGGCGGGCGAAGCTTGGGGAGATGGGGCCGCCGGCGCGGGCTGATGCCCGGCACACCCGGCGAGCAGGGTGGTAAACAACACCGCGGCGAGACAAGCGTGTGGTCGGGACTCGGGCGACAAACGCGCTCCTTTTTGGGCCTGAGGCCGCCACCAGGCGGTCCTGGTCGATTGAGGAGGCGCGCCCGGCTCACGGCCGGACGAGCGGGGAACGATTGAAATGTAAGAAGTTACGGCGGGAGACCAAGTGGTTTCGGGGTGTCTTCGGGGTATCAGCGCATGAAGAACCGATTGCCCAGGACCCGGTTGGTGGCATTCAACACCGCGAGGGCGGCGCCGCGGGCGGCATCGACATCGGCCAGGAAGCAGCCGACCAGCCGCTGCCCCGCCCCCTTCTCCTGATACGCCAGCGAGACGATGACCACGTTGTTGTCAAAGGCCTTGACCGCCTTGACGCCAAGGAGCTCGAGGGAGACCTCTCCCCGGACCGCCCGGTCCAGCGCCATCACGCAGGCCTCTGCGGCACAGCGCAACTCCCCCGACTGGGAGGCGAG
>JBIOIC010000199.1:0-3967 GCA_044449625.1 Gemmatimonadales bacterium
CCGGCGAGGAGGACCAACGCGGCGGCGAGCCGCAGGGAAACCACTGATTTGACGCGAATGACTCGCTTCGCGGCGATGCGTGAGTACGTCATGGGCCAGCGTCCTCCGTAAAGGTCCCGATGACACAAAGCCGCCAGCTACACAGCCTGGTGGCCTGTGTTCGCTGGCGGCTCGGCGGACCTGGCGAACGAAGTCGCTGTAGTCCCGTGGCTCTGCGTCGCCGTCTTTCGACGGGTTTGCTCTGAGCAGCATCGTCAACTGCCCACGGGACTCTCCCGCGATCGCAGCCGACGAAGTGTAGAGCGGCGACAACATTCGACGCACAGTCTCAACACGTGCGACACTGTAGCAACAGTGCCCCCGCGCCCGCAAGTGGTGCACGCTAAGTCGCAATATGATTTTGAGTTAGCAGAGCGCAGATCCGATGCGCACTATTTTGGTGCGAAAAGATAGCCCCTGAAATCACGATCTATCGGGCCCGGACCCCCCGATGCAGGGCCTCACTGCGGCGAAATCGCAACGAGCGCGGCGGCCGACCGGGAAGCGTCATCGTTCACGATGACCGCGCGAGGTACGAGCCTTGCTCAAGGAGGGAGCATCGTTCGCGTCACGTCCCGTACCCGGCCGGCCGGAGAAAGTCACTCCCCTTGCGCATCGTCGTATTGACCGGCAATCCGAACCTCTCGGAGACCCCGTGGTGGCGGGCACTCCTCGAGACGCCGGGGCTTTCCGAAGTCCTCGTCTGTCGCCAGCGCCCCCCCCGCGGGCGTGCCGCAATGCTCCGGAGCATCCGAGCGAACGTCCGCAAGCACGGGCTCATCTTCATCCCGTACCGCATCGCCGTCCTGCTCCGGGAGATGGTGACCCCATTGTGGCGCGGCCGCCGGTGCGATCCGCTGCCGGCATCGTCCATCCCCGTCCGGTCGATCGAGGCGCCCGACCTGCACGCCCCCACGGTGATCGATCAGATACGCGAGTGGGGCGCCGACCTCGGACTCTCCCTCGGCGCACCCCGTCTCAAGCCGGCTCTCTTTCGACTCCCGCAGCTCGGCACGATCAATCTCCACCTTGGAAAGGTGCCGGAGTTCCGCGGTGCTCCTCCCGCCTTCTGGGAGCTCTACACCGGCGCCCGGGAGGTTGGGGCAACGGTGCACTGGATCGACGAGACTCTCGATACCGGTCCCATCCTCGCTCAGGCGCGGGCCCCGCTCTACCCGGCGGACACGCTCCGGAGCGCCGAGGACCGCGCCATGGAGCTCGGCGTCGCCGTGTTGCGAGAGGCCCTGCGGCATGTGACGGACGGAAGCGCCGTCGCCGCCATCCAACCGATCGGCGGCCGGACCTATCGATCGCCGACGCTGCGCCAGAGGGCCGAACTCGCACTCCGTCTGGCCGCGCACCATGCCGGTGTGAATGGGGCGAACGCCCGGCGGTGGATCAAGGGAGTGGTGGCCCTCGGCATCCTTTCGCTGTACCGGCCGCTCCGCGATCTGGTCCGTTCGGTGCGGGGGACCCATCCCGTGCGGATCTTCACGTATCACCGGGTCACAGACCTTTGCCGGGATGGAATGACGATCAGCCCGAGCATGTTCCGGCGCCAGGTCGAGTATCTCGCCCGGCACCACCGGATCGTCGGCCTCGACGAGGCGTTGCAGCTCATACGTGACGGGGTCCGGCTGCGCAGGCCGGTGGGCGTGATCACCTTCGACGACGGATACCAGAGCGTCTACGACGCTGCGGCCCCGGAGCTCCGGCGGCTCGGCCTCCCGGGCACCTGCTTCGTCTGCACCGACCTGGTGGACGCCGGAGGCCGCCTGCCGCACGACGAGGAGAGTCCGGTGCGCGTCCATCTGGGCCTGATGGGATGGCGCGAACTCGAGGCATTGCGAGCGGAGGGATGGACCATAGGCGCGCATTCCGCGACGCACGCCCGCCTCTCCCGATGCCACTCCGCCGCGTTGAGGTACGAGCTCGAACGGCCGCAACGGGCGCTGCGGGAGCGGATGGACCTCGGTCATCTGGCGCTGGCCTACCCCTTCGGCGGAAGGGACGACGTGCCGGCCCGGTTCTCCCTCACCGCCCGCGAGGCGGGCTACTCCGCCTGCCTCTCCAATCTGGGGGGGGAGAATCGGGTCGGCGGCGATCTCTGGTCCCTCTGCCGTATCGACCTTGGCGGTGACCACGAGAGCCTCGCCTGGCGGGTGGCCGCGCACGGCTTGGCCCTGTCGCGGATCAGGACCACCTTCCTCCAGCGCTCGCTCCTGGTCCGTCGTGACGCCCGTGCCGCGTAGCGCCGACCCTCGTCCCGACGGGTTCCGGGTGGCGCACGTCGTCTTCGATTTTCAGGGCGGCGGGATGGAGACCCTCGTGGCGGATCTCGCTCGCCGCTTCGCGGGGCGAGCGTCGATCTCGGTGGTCTCCCTCAGCGGGCGCGCGGGCCGGATGGGCTCTGCGGTGCGGCCGCTCCTCGACCAGCTCGAGGTGATACGCCCGATCCCGGGGATCTCGATGCTGGCTCCGGTCGGGCTCGTTCGCCGCCTCCGCGCCATCAGGCCGGACGTGGTGCACCTGCACAGCGGCGCCTGGTTCAAAGGCGCGCTCGCCGCCCGGCTCGCCGGCGTACCCACGGTCATCTACACCGAGCACGGACGCGAGCACCACGATCCACCGGGACGGCGTGTCCTCGACCGCCTGGCGGCATCGATGACCGACGCGGTCGTCGCCGTGTCGGATCGCCTGCGGACCTACCTGCACGCGGTGATCGGGGTTCCGGAATCGAAGCTGCGCACGGTGGCCAACGGAGTGGACCTGCAGGCCTTCTCGATGAACGGAGACGCGAGCGAGCTGCGCGCCAGCCTGGGCATTCCGCCCACGGTTCCGGTGATCGGCAGTGTCGGACGCTTCGAGCGGGTCAAGGGGTACGCCGACCTCGTCGCCGCCTTCGTCCGCCTGCGGGCCACCTCAGACTCCCCTCCCTCCGCTCGCCTGGTCCTCTGCGGCGACGGCCCCGAGCGCGCCGCCCTCGAGCGGCAGGTGCACGAGTCCGGTGTCGGCTCCGCGGTGCACTTCACCGGCTGGGTCGAGCGGCCGGCGCCGTACTACCGCCTCTTCGACATCTTCGCCCTGACCTCGCACAGTGAAGGGGCGCCGGTGAGCCTGATGGAGGCGATGGCGTCCGGGGCGCTTCCGGTGGTCACCCGGGTGGGGGCCAACGCCGAGATCCTCGGCCCCCCGTTCGCCGGCCACGTCGTGGAGCCGGGGGACATCGGGGCGATCACGACGACGCTGCGCGCGGTGCTCCATGCACCCCGGAACCCGGACCTTCGCAGACTGGCGCGCCGGCGTATCCAGGGACACTACAACCTCGACCGGGTCGCCGCCGAGTATGAGCGGCTCTATCGCAACGGGGGGATCGGAATCCGGCCGGATCCGGCGCACGCCGGAGATGTGGCCGCGAACCCCCAACACCTGTACCCGTGAGATCCGGGGCCGGATACCCGATCAGGTTGGGCAATCGCAGAGGAGGTGCGTGATCGCCGCCTCGTCGGCCGGCGTGAGGAGCGAGTGGGTCGGGAGCGTAACGAGTTCCCGCACGAGTGTTTCCGCGCCCGGCCAACGCGCTTCACGCCAAGGGGAGGCGAGACGGGCCCGTACGGCGGGCAAGTCCGCCAATGGCGCGGGATAGCCCGCCGCGATGCCGAGCCGGGCGGCGACGTCCCGCCGGCCACACCCCGCCAGTCCATACCGGAGCCGGACCGGGAACCGAAGCCAGCCCGCCAGCCCCCCGGGTGTTGGTCGCACCTGCCGCACTCCGACACATTCGGCGAGGGCCGCGGAGAGTCGTGCCGCCCGCGCCCGCCGTACTGTGGCCTCCTTGAGCGCCTCCACGTGGGTGGCTTGCAGGATTGCAGCGCTCACGCGCGACAGATCCCTCGGCGAGGCGGGGGGGTGGTACCGGGTTTCGCCG
>JBIOIC010000200.1:0-3920 GCA_044449625.1 Gemmatimonadales bacterium
CGCGCTGGAGGGGGTACGGGTGTATCAGCCCCGGCGCCCTCCGCGCCGTCATCCCGATGGACTCGAATACGACCGCCAGGCGGCGGTGGCGCATCTCCGCAACGCGGACCCCGTGCTGGCCGGGCTCATCCGGCGGGCCGGTCCCTATACGCTCGCGATCAGGCGTATGCACGACCCCTTCCAGTCGCTGCTCCGCTCCATCGTCTACCAGCAACTGAGCGGCAAGGCGGCGGAGACGATCCTCGGCCGGGTCCTGGCGCTCTATCCCGGACTCGACTTCCCCTCCCCGGACGACCTGCTGGCCACCCCCGACCGAACTCTCCGGAACGCCGGACTCTCCGGCTCCAAGACCCGTGCCCTCAAGGACCTCGCCACCAAGAGCAAGGAGGGGGTCGTCCCTCCACTCCGGGCACTGCACCGGATGGCGGACGACGAGGTGATCGAGCGCCTCAGCTCCATCTGGGGCGTGGGCCGCTGGTCGGTGGAGATGATGCTGATGTTCCGTCTCGGCCGCCCCGACATCCTCCCGGTGGACGATCTCGGCGTGCGGCAGGGCTTCGACCTGACCTACGGCACCCGGCGCCCCGTCACCCGCGAGCAGTTGGCCGAGCGCACGGCAGCGTGGCGGCCCTACCGATCGGTGGCGAGCTGGTACATGTACCGCGCCGTCGACCTCAAACGAAAGCAGACCCGATGAAGGAGCGACTCCGCTTCGTGGGTGCCTACTTCGCCTTCTGGGTGGGGTACTTCGTGCTCGCCAAGATCGCCTTCCTGTGCTGGTACTGGCGTCCGACCGCGGCCGCCGGCGTCGGCACGATCGCGGGCATCATCCTCCACGGGCTCCGAATGGACGCGGCCACCGCGGCATACCTGATGACGCTGCCGCTGCTGCTCCTGCTCCTTTCGTCGTACACGCCCTGGCACCTCCTCCGTCCCGCGCTGGTCTGGTGGACGGGGATCTTCATCGTCGTCGTGGCCGCGCTCACCGTCGGCGACATCGGCCTCTTCGCCGAATGGGGATTCCGGATCGACAGCACCTGGCTCGCCTACCTCAACCGGCCGGCGGAGATGCTCGCCTCCACCGGATCGTCCCCGGTGATCCCCCTGCTCCTGCTGATGCTGGCGCTCGGCGCCGCGGGATTCTGGGGCTTCCGGCGCTGGGTCCTTCCCGCCGCCGATGCCTGGCCCGGGACCGGCTGGCCGGTGGTGCCCGTCACGGTGCTCCTCGTGGCCATCCTGATCTTCGTCTCCCGTGGAGGGATCCAGCTCACCGCCCTCAACCAGAGCAGCGTCTATTTCTCATCGAACGACTTTGCGAATCAGGCCGCCCTCAACGTGGGCTGGAACTTCTTCAATTCGGTCTGGCACCGGGGCTACGACCGCTCCAACCCGTATCTCTACCTCCCCGCCAAGCAGGCGCAGAGCCAGCTCGACGATGCGCTGGCTGGCGGCACCGGCCGTCCGCCGGCGCTCCTCCGAATCGCCCGGCCCAACGTGGTCCTTATCATCTGGGAGAGCCTGACCGCCAAGATCGCCAGTGTCACCGGCGGGCATCGTGGCATCGTCCCGAACCTCGATTCCCTGGCGCGCCAGGGGATCCTCTTCGACCACTTCTATGCCACCGGGAATCGGACCGACAAGGGGTTGCCCGGCATCTTCAGCGGCTATCCGTCCATCGCCACCCGTGGAGTCACCAAGGACCCGCGCAAGTACGCCGGCCTGCCGGGTCTGCCGGCCGACCTCGCTCGGGCCGGGTACGACCTCCGCTTCGTCTACGGCGGCGAGCTCGCCTGGGCCAACTTCCAGGGCTATCTCCGGCACGCCGGATTCGACGAACTGACCGGGGAAAAGGACTTCAGCACCGAGCTCCCGCACAATCGGTGGGGGGTCCACGACGGCCCGATGTTCCAGCGCGCGAGGGCGATCGCCGATTCGCTGCGCCGTCCCTTCCTCCTCTCCATCCTGACCCTCTCCAGCCACGACCCCTACACCATCCCGGCGACACCGCTCTACCCCGGCCGGGACGGCGAACCGGCCTTCCTGAGCGCCCATCACTACACCGACGCCACCCTCGGCGCATTCATCGCATCGCTCCACGCTTCGCCGCTCTGGGACAGTACCCTCGTCATCATTCTCGGCGACCACGGCCACCTGATGCCGGTCCTCGACGCCTCCACCGGCCGATTTGCCCCCAGCTCCTTCCATATCCCGATGCTCTGGCTCGGCGGCGCCCTGGCGGTCCACGACACCGTGGTGCATACCCTCGCCTCTCAGGTCGACCTGGCGCCGACACTCCTGGCCCAGCTCGGCCTCCCGACCGCGGATTTCCCCTGGGGCCGCGACCTGCTCGCCCACGACTACCGGCCGATGGCGTTCTACGCCTTCCAGGATGGCTTCGGCCTCCTCACCCGCCACGGCAACGCGGCCTATGACAACGCCGCGCGCCGAGTGCTCGCGGGACCCGTCGGCCCGCTCGATTCCACCGCACTCCGGATCGGCATGGCGCTGCAACAGCGGCTGATGGACGACTACGTGGCGCGCTGAGCGCCGGGACCGACGGCGATGCCCGAACTCCCCGACATCACGGTCTACGTGGAAGCGCTCGAGCGGCGGATCGTCGGCCGGCCGCTCGAAGGGATCCGCCTCCTCACACCGTTCCTCCTCCGCACCGTCGAACCTCCCCTTGCCGAGACCCACGGCCGCACCGTGCGGAGCGTGACGCGTCTGGGCAAGCGGATCGTCCTTGCCCTTAATGACGATCTCTTCCTGGTCCTGCATCTGATGATCGCGGGACGGCTGCGCTGGCGGAACGCAGGTGCCAAGCCGGCGGGACGGATCGGGCTCGCCGCCTTTGACTTCCCGGCCGGTACCCTCCTTCTCACCGAAGCCGGGACCAAGCGACGCGCCTCGTTGCACCTCGTGCGCGGGCGCGCTGCCCTGGCCCAGTTCGACCGCGGCGGGATCGAGCCGCTGACGGCGTCGGTGGCCGACTTTGCAATGCGCCTTCGGAGCGAGAACCACACCCTCAAGCGCTCCCTCACCGATCCCCGGCTCTTCAGCGGGATCGGCAACTCCTACTCCGATGAGATCCTCCACCGCGCTCGGCTCTCGCCGCTTCGGCTCACGAGCAAACTTACCGATGATGAGATCGCCCGGATCCACGCTGCGACCCGCTCGGTGCTGACCGAGTGGACCGAACGGCTGCGGCAGGAAGTCGGGGATGGTTTCCCGGAGAAGGTGACCGCCTTCCGGGAGGGGATGGCGGTCCACGGCCGCTTTCGCGAGCCCTGCCCCGTCTGCGGTACGCCGGTCCAGCGGATCCGCTACGCCGAGAACGAGACCGACTACTGCCCCACCTGTCAGACGGAGGGGCGGCTGCTGGCCGACCGGGCGATGTCACGACTGCTCAAGGACGACTGGCCAAGAAGCCTGGAGGAGATGGAGGAGCGGCTGGGGAGGTGAGCGGAGGGGGGGAGCCGCCAGAGTACGTTACTTGGATCAGTGAAGGACCCGGATGGTCGACTGAACAGGTACACGGAGGAACTTCGGACATTCTACTTCGCCAGCGGCCGCTTATATCTGGCAACCAGAGCCAGCCCCCTTTCCGATGCTGGGCCGCCGTTGGGTTGCAAGCTCCTCACACAATAGGCGAATGCCCCGACCGCCCCCAATACGGCGGCGATCCACACCAATACTCCAAGAACCGCCGCCGCCAGGCCCGGACTTCCGGTGCGAACCAATCCAGAGAAGAATGTCGATAGTTGCTCGCCCGCGCCCGCGACGTCCAGCACCCCACCCAGAACAAAAGCACAGATCATTCCACCAGTGACCACACTCGTCCAATTGAACCTTGAAAGAGGAGCGATCAGTATCCATCCCACCAACGTACTGAGGGCGCAAGCGGCCCCTCCGATCCGAAC
>JBIOIC010000201.1:0-3910 GCA_044449625.1 Gemmatimonadales bacterium
CCCGCGCCACCGGCGCCTTCCCGGGGTGGTTCGTGTTCGGGAGCGCCGGCCACCGCGCCGCGAGCGCCGCGAGTACCGGCACCGCGCGGGCGATCTCCGCGGCCACGTCCACCACGACGGCGCCGGGGCGGCTCGACTCCCCCCCCACATCGAGCATCGCCGCTCCCCCTTCGAGCAGTGCCTCGGCCCGCGCCAGTGCGGCCGCGACCGTGGGGAGCGCGCCCCCGTCGCTGAAGCTGTCGGGCGTCACATTCAAGATCCCGATGATCACGGGGCGGTCGCAGGCGCTGACGCCGCGGGCGGAGGTCCAGCTGGTGGCGGGATCGGCGGGGATGGCCATCCCCACCGTGACGGCGAGCTCAGCCAGTTCGACCGGCATCGTCCAGGGACGGGCGAGCGCGCTTACCCGGCTCCGGCTCCCGGCGATGAGCACCCAGTCGGGTCCGGTGAGGAGATCGAGTCCCGCCTTGGCGTTCCACCGCACCAGCGCTTCGAGCGCATCAGCGGAGACCCCCGTCAGATGCAACGCGATCGGGCCGAGACCGTCTGCGGCGGCCTCGGCCCGATTGGCATCCCATCCGTGAGCGGCCAGGACTGCGGCCAGCTCCCGGGGGCGGCGCGCCGCGAGCGGCGTTGCGATCACGCCCCGGCGGGCTTCACGGGCGGAGCGCCGAGGATCGGCCCGATCCCTGGTGCGGGACGCGGGCTCGCGACCGGGCTCGGCGTCGCTGGGAGGGTGTAGTTCGGCGGATCAGCCTTGGGCGGGAGCAACTTCCCATCCCGCAGCAGGCCCACGTCCTCGGCGTCGATGGTCTCGCGTTCGAGCAAGGCCTGAGCGATCCGCTCCAGCAGGTCCCGCTGTCCCTCGAGCACCACACGCGCCCGGGCGTACGCCTCGTCCAGCAGGCGCTTGACCTCTTCGTCCACCATCTGGGCGGTGTGTTCGGAAATCTCCCGGCGCTGCGCAAACTCGCGACCGAGGAAGATCTCCTGCTGCTGATCACCCACCGCCATCAGGCCGACGCGGGCGCTCATGCCGAAGCTCGCCACCATCTTCCGGGCGATGTTGGTGGCGTACTGGATGTCGCTCCCGGCACCGGTGGTGACCATCTCGGGCCCGAAGATGATCTCTTCGGCCACACGGCCGCCGTAGCTGATGGCCAGCCGGCCGATGAGCCACTCTCGGGGGTTGTTGAAGCGGTCGTTCTCCGGCAGCGAGAGCATCAGGCCCAGCGCCCGGCCGCGCGGCACGATGGTGACCTTGTGGATCGGGTCGGCTCCGTGCGTGTGCAGCGAGACGACGGTGTGCCCCGCCTCATGGTAGGCGGTGAGCTTCCGGTCCTCTTCGGAGAGCACCAGGCTCCGCCGTTCCAGGCCGAGCATCACCTTGTCCTTGGCGTCTTCGAAGTCCGCCATGTCGACCAGGGTCTTGTTCCGGCGCGCGGCGAGCACGGCGGACTCATTCACCAAGTTGGCCAGGTCGGCACCGGCCATCCCGGGCGTCCCCTTGGCGATGACGTCGAGCCGCACGTCGGCGGCCAGAGGGATCTTGCGGGTGTGGACTCGGAGAATCCCTTCACGCCCCTTCACGTCCGGCGCGTCGACCATGATCTGGCGGTCGAAGCGGCCGGGCCGGAGCAGCGCCGGATCGAGCACATCGGGACGATTGGTCGCGGCGATGAGGATCACGCCGTCGTTCGACTCGAAACCGTCCATCTCGACCAGCAGCTGGTTCAGCGTCTGTTCCCGCTCATCGTGCCCGCCGCCGAGCCCCGCGCCGCGATGCCGGCCGACCGCGTCAATCTCATCAATGAAGATGATGCAGGGAGCGTGCGCCTTCCCCTGCTCGAAGAGATCGCGGACGCGCGAAGCGCCGACGCCGACGAACATCTCGACGAAGTCCGAGCCCGACATCGAGAAGAAGGGGCGCGCCGCCTCGCCCGCCACCGCCTTGGCGAGCAGCGTCTTGCCGGTCCCCGGCGGGCCGATCAGAAGCGCCCCCTTCGGGAGGCGTCCGCCGAGCCGGGTGAACTTCTGCGGGTCCTTCAGGAACTCGATGATCTCCTGCAGCTCGACCTTCGCCTCATCGGCCCCCGCCACGTCGGCGAAGGTGATCTTCGGCGTGTCGCCGGCGAGGAGCTTCGCCTTCGACTTGCCGAAGCTGAAGGCGCGGTTCCCGCCCGCCTGCAGCTGGCGCATCAGGAAGATGAAGAGGGCAAACATCACGACGTACGGCAGGAGCCCGACCAGGATGGCCGCGAACCCGCCGCTGTCCTCCTTGGCGCTCACCGGGACCTTGGCGGTCTCGATCCGCTGCAGCAGTTGTTCGCTGTTCTCCACCGGCAGGAGCACACTGAAGCTTTGCGCGGTGCGTCCGTCCTGCAACACCGGGGCCTTGAAGTCCCCTTCGATGTGCTGACCGGAGGGGCCGTTGACGTACTTGACCCCCGCCACGTTCCCGGCGTCGAGCTGGGCCTGGAAGGCGCTGAAGGTGAATTCCTGGACGGTACCACGCTGGCGGCCCATCACCTGAAAGAGCACCAGTGCGACAAGAATGATCATGACCCAGAGGGCGGCGCTCTTGCTGACGCTCCCCCAATCGGGGCCCTGAGGCTGTCGGGACGGCGGCGTACGGTCGGGCATAGATCGGTCCTACTCCAAGTCCGCGATGAACGGCAGATGCCGGTATTCCTCGGCGTGGTCCAGGCCGTAACCGACCAGGAACGCCGGGGGAGCGTCGAAGCCGGTGAACCGCACGTTCTTGGGCGGCTCCGGCGCCACATGTTTGTCGAGCAGAGCGCAGATGGCCAGGCTCTTCGGGTGCCGCTCGGTGAGGAGGGCCACCAGCCGGTTCAGCGTTTTGCCGCTATCAATAATATCCTCAACGAGGAGAATATGTTTCCCCTCCAGCTGGGTCTCCGGGTCATAGAGGAGCCGGACATTCCCGCTGGAGACCTTCCCCGCCCCGTAGCTCGACGCCACCAGGAAGTCGACCTGCAGCTTCCGTTCGATGGTCCGGACCAGGTCGCTCAGGAAGATGAAACTCCCCTTGAGCAGCCCGAGCACCAGGAGTTCGCCGTCGGGATAGGCGGCGGTGATCTCAGCCCCGAGCCCCTGCACCCGCCGGGCGATCGTCTCCTCATCGAAGACGATTCCCTTGACCGCCTTGCCGCCGGTGCGGCGCAACACACTAGCCGAAGTGAGCATCGACACGGAGCGCCTCGGTCCCGGCAGAAGGAAGAAGGTCATTCGCACGACAGACGCCGGGGATCCAGACCACCCGTCCCTCAGCCTCGAACACCGGCCAGTGGGCCCGGCGGCTCGCCGGCACCCGCGCGTCCTGGAAACAACGCACCGCCAAACGAGTTCCCGTTCCGCCCAGCGGCTCCAGCCGATCCCCTCGGCGCCAAGGACGGACTCGCATAGACGCCGGAACGAACCAGGCGGTGAGCGCGCTCCGGCCCTGCGATTCCGGCATCGGCTCCCGCGTCCAGCGCAACCGCCACGCGCCCCACTCGGCCTCGCCCATCGCGCCCTCGAGCATGAGCGGACCGGGACTCGGCAGCGCCGTCCAGCGCCGGATGTGCAGCCGCCCGAAGGCGAGCTCCGCCATCCATCCGCCGCCGAGCTGCACCCACTGGCCGCTCTGCCCGCTCGCGGCGAGAGCGGCGGCACGGCCTGCGTGACGCGGTCCGAGGACCCCGCCGGCGCGACGCACCACCGCTCTCACGACCGTCCCGGCCAACGCCCTATCATACCCGGCGAGCGCGGCGGCGGCAACGGAGTGACCGTCCGGTTCGTCGCGGAGATCGAGCCCCGGCAGAAGCCCGAGCGCCTGATCCCACGCCTCGGCGTCACGCGAGGCATCCCGCGCGGTCCGGCGCAGGTGGCGGTCCACCTGGGGCAGCCG
>JBIOIC010000202.1:0-3904 GCA_044449625.1 Gemmatimonadales bacterium
CTCGCCCAAGGTGAAGGTGGCGGCGAAGCGGAAGAGCGCGTAGGGGCGGAGAAGCGAGAAGGGAGAAAGGGGGCTCCGGTGAAGACCGGGGCCCCTCTTTCATTGGTGGCATCGCGACCGGATGAGAACAACGGACACTACTGAGGCACGGAGGACACGAAGATGGCACGGAGGACGGCCTATTGATCTGGTCTCCCGGTCGACGCTCCTGCACAAGTGGAACCATCCCTGGGATCGCGACCGGAAGAGAACAACCGACACCACGGAGCCACGGAGAACACGGAGACGGCACGGAGGACGGCCAATGGGTGTGGTCGCGCGGTCGATGTTCCTCATGCAGGTGGAACCGTCCCGAGGGAGCGATGCGACCGAGGGACCTACTCAGCGAGACCCGGAATGCCAGAGCAATGGTCCGGTTCCGCCAGGCAGATCCCTCGCGTTGCTCGGGACGGGTCCGCTGACAAAGGGAGCTTCGCTCGCGAGACCACATCGACCAGTTGTCCTCCGTGCCATCTCCGTGCTCTCCGTGCCTCCGTGGTCCGCAGTCCTACGCCGATCGAGATGCCGGCAGGGAGAGCGCGCCGAGCTTCCGCCGCTCTCGACGGTGGGCGGCGACATCGACGCCGGTCTTCAGAGCGACGAGCAGCACCAGCGCCGGCAGCGGTGAGCCGACGGCCGCGACGAGGAAGGCGCCGCCGAGCACCACGAGATGGAGGATGACGATCCGGGCGTAGGGCTGCCCCATCAGGAGCTGGAGCTGGACGTTCTTGTACTCGCCGCCGAGCAGGTAGTTCCAGACGAAGGAGAAGCCGTGGCTCAGGAGGAGCGCCAGCACCGCGTACTCGACGTGGGTCGCGTGGATCGCGGCCATGACCTGGGCCACCGAGAGCCAGCCGGAGTGAAACTGATGCAGCGACGGGACCCCCCTGCCGAAGATCGTGAAGACGAAGATCCCGTGGATCAGGGTGAACATCCCGAAATGAATGCAGAAGAAGGGGATCAGGAACAATTTGCCGGCCCACGCGATCGGCTGGTCGGGATCGGCGGTGAGCATCTTGAGGACATTGAAGCCGCCGACGACGACGTTCTCCAGCCAATAGATCAGGATGATCGGGAAGACCTGCCAGCCGAAGAAGAGGACCCCGATGAGCGGCACGATGTTGGCGAGGACCAGCACCGCGATCGAGGCGATCGAGCGGTCGGGAGCGACGGCGGCATCCGGGGAATCAGGCACAGGTCGGTGCTCCACAAGGTGTGATGTGGGACCACGGAGGACACGGAGCGTCACGGAGAAACACGGAGTACTGCGGGTGGTGTGGTCTCGCGAACGGAGCTCCCCTCGCGAGACCACATCGGACAGCCGTTCCCGTACCTCTCCGAGTACCTCCGCGCTCTCCGTGGTCCCACCACTGTTCCAACTGAAACCGAAGCCGCGATGTTTCGTAATGAAACGCACTGCCCGTTCCTATATATAGGAGTTTCCGTGCCCAGACTCGCCCGCGCCCTCGGGGCCCTCCTCCTCTTCCCCACCCTCCTCTGGGCCCAGACGCCGAGCGATGCCGAGCTACGGCGCGCTTCGGCTCGGGGTCTCGCATACCGGGATCGCCCGCTGGCTGCCGGTGGCGAACTTTCACAAGTAGCTATCAGCTATCAGTCGGAAGCTCGGCCAACCGAATTCCGCGCACCAAAGGAACCTTCCCGAGGGAACGAAGTGATCGAGGGACCTGCTCAGTCTGCATCGGGACAGGGCGACATCCCACCGATTCGAGACGGCAGGTCCCTCGCGCTGCTCGGGAGGGTTACCGAGTGCGAGGATGACTAATGTCCTTTCACCCGCCCTAGCGCCCCATCCGAAGAGGGGTAGTTTCCTCCGGTCCCCGGACTCCCGGGCGACTCCACAACTGGTCATCCACCATCTCCCCGCACGCGAGCCTCCCCCGGCCCGCGAGAACGTGGCGCAATGTCCGTAGAGCTCGATCGCCTGACCGCCGCCTTGGCCGGCACGTACCGCCTCGAGCGGGAACTCGGCGCTGGCGGGATGGCCACGGTGTATCTCGCCGACGACTTGAAGCACGATCGCAAGGTCGCCGTCAAAGTCCTGCGTCCCGAACTCGCCGCCGTGATCGGGGCCGAGCGCTTCCTCTCCGAGATCAAGACCACCGCCAACCTGCAGCACCCCCACATCCTCCCGCTCTTCGACAGCGGGGCGGCCGACGGCTTCCTCTTCTACGTGATGCCGTTCGTGGAGGGGGAATCGCTCCGCGATCTCCTCACCCGGGAGAAACAGCTTCCCATCTCCGACGCGGTCGGGATCGCGATCGAGGTGGCCGGCGCCCTCGACTACGCCCACCGCCACGGCGTCATCCATCGCGACATCAAGCCGGAGAACATCCTGCTGCACGACCGCCGAGCGCTGGTGGCCGATTTCGGGATCGCGCTCGCGGCGAGCAAGGCGGGCAACACCCGGATGACCGAGACCGGAATGTCGCTCGGCACCCCGACCTACATGAGCCCCGAGCAGGCGATGGGAGAACGGGAGATCACCGCCCGCTCCGACGTCTACGCCCTGGGCTGCGTGCTCTACGAGATGCTCTGCGGTGAGCCCCCCTTCAGCGGACCGACCGCGCAGGCGATCGTCGCCAAGGTGCTGACCGAGGAGCCGCGGCCCCTCCTCCCGAAGCGGCACACGATCCCGCCCAACGTCGAAGCCGCAACACTCCGGGCACTCGAAAAGCTCCCGGCCGATCGCTTCGCGAGTGCGGCGGAGTTCGCGGCGGCGCTGCAGCGGCCGAACAGCACCGCCACCCCGGTATCGACGCCGGGTGCAGGGCGCGTGAGTCGCGCCGTACGGCGGCGGTGGCGGCTCCTGGCGCCGTGGGGCGTGGCGCTCGCGGCCGCCGCGATCGCCGCCTGGACCCTGCTCGGACGAAGCGGGCCCGGGTCGGCCAGGTGGAACTACGTGACGTTGAGCGACAGCGTCCCGATCACCACCCGCGGGCCGTCGCTCGGCATCTCTCCCGATGGGCAGAGCATCGTCTTCAAGGACGACCACCAGAACGGGATGCTCTGGCTCAAACGGGCCGACCAACTGGAGCCGGTCCCCATCCCCGGCACTCTGCGGGGCTTCAGCCCCGTCTTCTCCCCCACCGGCAAGTGGCTCGCTTTCACCGCCGACGGACAGGTCCGGAAGATCCGTCCCGGCGGCGGCGCCGCCGTGGTCCTGGCCGATTCCGCCGCCCCGCAGATCTATGGCCTCGCCTGGCTCGACGACGGCACCATCATCTACACGGTGGCCCGAAACGATCAGTTCCGCCGGGTCAACTCCGACGGCGGAACCAACACCGTGGCGCTCGCGGACCCCGCCCTCCGCGGACTCGGTCTCCTCAACCCGAACCCGCTGCCGCACGCCCGCGGGGTCCTCTTCCTGGTCTGTGCCTCGGGGTGCGTCACCGCCTCGATCCACGTCCTCGACTTGAAGACCGGCAAGCAAAAGGCCCTGCTCGACGACGCGATCGACGCCTGGTACCTGCCGATCGGTGTCATCCTTTATGTCCGGCGGGATGGCGCCGCACTGGTCGCCCCGTTCGATCTGAACAAACTCGAGATCACCGGCGCCGCGGTCCCGGTCCTCGACGGGGTGAGAACCAGGTGAGCACCACAATGCTGGCCTGGTCGGCGGGGGGGACACTGCTCTACACCTCCACCGACAACAACCGGCTCCGCGTGGTGGCCGCCGCCACCGGCACCTTCTACGGACAGCCGATGACCGCCGGCGACATCTACACCATCGCCGGCACCGGCACCGGCACCGGCGGATTCTCCGGCGACGGCGCCCCCGCCACGGCGGCCGAGCTCAGCGCTCCAGCCGACGTGGCGGTCGACGCCGCGGGCGACGTGCTCATCA
>JBIOIC010000203.1:0-3898 GCA_044449625.1 Gemmatimonadales bacterium
CTCGCCATCATGATCCTGCCATTCATCATGTCGGTGGCGCGCGAGGTGCTGGCGGCGGTCCCCGGCACCCAGCGGGAGGCGGCACTCGCCCTCGGCGCGACCCGGTGGGAGGCGGTGGCAACAGCCGTCGTGCCGTATGCTCGATCCGGGATCATCGGAGCTGCGATCCTCGGGCTCGGACGCGCGCTGGGAGAGACGATGGCCGTCACGATGCTGATCGGGAACACCCACGACATCTCCGCCTCGCTCTTCGCTCCGGGCTATACGATGGCCGCGGTGATCGCGAATGAATTCTCCGAAGCGGCGACCCCGATGCACTTCGCGGCGCTTACCTACGTGGCGCTCACGCTCTTCCTGCTGACCGTGCTGGTCAACGCCGGAGCGCGACTCCTTATCTGGCGGGTGGCGCGCGGGTCGGGCGCGGGAAGCCGAGCCCTCTGATGCGCGAACGGCTGCGGAGCTGGAAGAACGTGCTGATGATCGGCCTGCTGGCGGTGGCCGTCGTCCTGACGCTGCTGCCGCTGGGATTCATCCTCGGCCATCTGGTGGTGAAGGGGGCATCGAGCCTCGACTGGAACTTCTTCACCAAGATGCCGGCCCCCGCCGGCGAGAGCGGCGGCGGCGTGTTCAACGCGATCGTCGGCACGCTCATCATCGTCGGCATTGCCGCCGCCATCGGCCTGCCGATCGGGATCGGCGCGGGGGTCTTCTGCACCGAATTCCCGGGGCATCGCCTGGCCTGGCTCACTCGCTTCGTCTCGGACGTGATGAACGGAACGCCCTCGATCGTCGTCGGCGTCTTCGCCTGGACCTGGATTGTGGCGCGGCAGAAGCACTTCTCCGCCCTGGCGGGGAGCCTGGCGCTGGCGCTCATCATGATCCCGATGGTCATGCGGACCACCGAGGAGATGATCAAGCTCGTCCCCCACGCCTTCCGTGAGGCCTCACTCGCGCTCGGCGTGCCGCGCTGGCGGACGGCGGTCACCATCGTCCTCCGGACGGCGCTCCCGGGGATCGTGACCGGGAGCCTCCTCGCCGTGGCGCGGGTGGCGGGAGAGACCGCGCCGCTCCTCTTCACTGCGCTCGGCAGCCAGTACCTCTCGCTCGATCCACGCCAACCGATGGCGGCGCTCCCCCTTGCGATCTTCACTTTCGCCACCGGTCCCTACGAGGACTGGCACCGAATGGCCTGGGCCGCATCGCTGGTCCTGCTCCTGGTCGTCCTCCTCCTCAGTGTGAGCGCCCGTCTCGCCACCCGCCGGAGGCTCACGCCCCATGTCTGACGGCACACCGCACATCGCGACTGCGCGCCTGACCGCCCTCTACGGCAACTTCACGGCGGTCAAGGACGTGACCATCGCCTTCCAGCCCAACACCGTGAACGCCCTTATCGGGCCTTCCGGCTGCGGCAAGTCGACTTTCCTGCGCTCGCTCAATCGAATGCATGAGCTCACCGACGGCGGCTGGATCACCGGACAGGTCCTCCTTGACGGGCAGGACGTCTATTCCCCGCGGGTCAATCCCACCGCGCTCCGGCGGCGGGTCGGGATGGTGTTCCAGAAACCGGCGCCTTTCCCGACGATGTCGATCTTCGAGAACGTCGCCGCCGGCCCTACGCTTACCGCCGCCGTCCGCCGCCGCGACCTCCCCGACCTGGTCGAGCGCTGTCTTCGGCAGTCAGCACTCTGGGACGAGGTCAAGGACCGGCTGCACCAGCCGGCTACCAGCCTCTCGGGGGGCCAGCAGCAGCGGCTCTGCATCGCGCGGTCGCTCGCCAACCGCCCCGAGGTTCTGCTGCTCGACGAGCCCTGCTCGGCGCTCGATCCGATCTCCACCCAGCGGATCGAGGAATTGCTGCTGGAGATCAAGAAGGACTACACCATCATCCTCGTGACCCATAACCTGCAGCAGGCGGCGCGCGCTTCCGACTTCACCGCCTTCTTCGACGCCGGTCGTCTGGTCGAGTTCGGCGAGACGCGGAAGATCTTCACTACACCGGCGGAAGAGCGCACCGAGGCGTACATTACCGGGAGGTTCGGATGACCCAGGATCTGCACCGCCATTTCCACGATGAACTGAACCACGTGAAAGTGCGTCTCCTCACGATGTCGGGGGAGGCCGAGGCGGCGCTCGCGCTCGCCGTCGAGGCGCTGCTCGAGCGGGACGATGGCAAGGCGCGGCGCGTCATCGCCGGGGATCGGGCCATCGATGCCCTCGAAGTCGAGATCGAGGAGAAGTGCATCGAGCTCCTCGGCCTCCAGCAGCCGATGGCCCGCGACCTCCGGATGCTCACGGCGGCGCTCAAGATCGCCAACGACCTCGAGCGGGTGGGCGATCACGCGGTCAACATCGCCCAGTCGGCCGAGCGGCTCGCGGAATCCCGGCCGATCACCCCCGAGCCCGAGATCGTCGAGATGGCGCGCCTGGCCCGGGAGATGCTGGCCGACGCACTGGAGTCGTTCGTCCGTGGAGACGCCACCGCCGCACGCGATGTCTGCCGCCGCGACGACCAGGTGGACGCCTTGCACCGCTCGGTGTTCCGCATCCTCATCACCCACATGATGGAGGACTCCCACATGATCGGCGCCGGGATGGAGCTCTTCCTCGTGAGCCGGAACCTCGAGCGCGTGGCGGACCTCGCCACCAACATCGGTGAAGACGTGGTATTCCTGGTCGAGGGGAAATCCATCAAGCATCACGCCGAGGACCGGGGAGAGACCCCCAAGGGACCGCCCGCCCCGTGACCCTCACTCCACCCGCCGCCCGGGAACGCCTCGCCGCCATCGACGTCGGATCGAACTCGATCCGGCTGGTCGTGGCCGAGTACGACCCCGCGGCGGGATTGACCATCATCGACGAGATCAAGGACCAGCCCCGCCTTGCCCGCGGCCTGGCCGCGACCGGTCAGCTCGACGAGGCGGCGATGACCCGCGCCCTCGATGCGCTGGGGCGGATGCGGGAGATCTGCGACCGCAGAGGGGTCAAGCGGATCGCGGCGGTCGCCACCTCAGCGGTCCGCGAGGCGAAGAACGGCGCCCTCTTTCTCGACCGGGTCCGCAAGCGGCTTGACCTCCCGCTCCGCGTCATTGACGGGGACGAGGAAGCGCGGCTTTCCTTCCGCTCAGTGGCGCGGCACTTCCGTCTGGAGACGGGCCGGAGCGTCGTCGCCGACATCGGCGGCGGCTCGCTCGAACTGGTGAGTGCGATGCGCGGGTTGATCCAGCGGAAGCTCTCCCTCCCCTACGGCGCCGTCCGGCTCACCGAACGCTTCAAGGTCGGCGCCAAGGACCCCCGCAAGCAGGTCGCCGCCCTCCGCCTCGAGGTCCGGAAGACGTTGAAGCAGAGCCTGCCGCCCCGCGAATGGGCGGGCGGCGCCGTCATCGGTTCCGGCGGCACCTTCACCAACCTGGGCCGGATGGCGGTGGCCCGGCGCACCGGCACCGTGCCCGATGCGGTGCACGGCATCGCCGTCACCGCGAGCGAGGTCGAGCAGCTTCTCGAATGGCTCATCGAGCTCGGCCCCGAGCGCCGACGCCAGGTGGCGGGGCTCTCCTCGCACCGGGCCGACATCATCGTGGCCGGACTTGCCGTCACCATCGAGCTCCTGGAGCGGCTTGAGGCCCGCGAGGTGAGCGTCAGCGCCTACGGACTGCGAGAGGGACTGCTGCTGGAGATGATCGGCGCCGAGGCCCCCGCCCCGGCGGCCCAGGATCCCCTGCTCCTGGCGCGGGAGTTCGTCGAACGGTGCCAGGGAGATCGCCGCCACGTCGAGCAGGTGCGCCGGCTGGCGCTGCAGCTCTTCGAGCAGCTGGGGGAGAAGATCGGCTGCGGCAAGGAGGAGCGGGCGCTCCTCGAGTATGCGGCGCTACTGCACGATGTCGGCCAACTGGTGAGCTAC
>JBIOIC010000204.1:0-3820 GCA_044449625.1 Gemmatimonadales bacterium
CAAGCGCGAGATCGATGGTGTCGGCAACGAGATCCCAGTCGGGATTCACCGCGTGCGACTGCCCGGTCGCGCGCACGCCGGAGAGCTGGCTCTTGGTGAGCCGCAGGTCGATCTTCCGTCCGGTCAGCGTGAACGCGGTGCTGCCCTTCCCCTGCATCCGGGCGTGGCCGTAGAGTCCGCCGTCCTGACCCGTCCCGCTGTCCAGGCGCAGGGAGTCTCCCTGGGCGGAGAAATCGGAGCGATCCACCGTTGAGGATCCTCCGCCATAAACGCGGTCGTTGCCGCGAAAACGGATCCGGTCCGCGTTGATGATGTAGGGCTCCTGGTGCGTGCCGGTGGAGTCGGTCGGGACGTACTCGAGGCGCGGCCGGCCGTTGGCATACATCTCCGAGGTGTCGCGCAGACCGGCGAGGGCCCGGAGATAGTCGAGCGAAGGCCCCCGGAGTGTCGATCCGTTCGCCGTATTCCGGGTGACCACGTTGCCCCGCGCCTCCCAGCGTTCGCCGTCCTTGTAGTAGGTACCGCGATCCGCCGTCATCGTGATGCTGGAGTCGTCATAGCGGACGTGCCCGAGGAAGTAGGTGGTCTTCAGGTCGTTGTAGGCAGCCACGCTGTCGGCGGCCATCCGGACGGCGGTCCCCTGGCAGCTCAATCGCACATCGCCGCCCAGGAAATAGTTCACGGTCCCGTCGGGATTGGGGATCTGGTGCGTCGCCCGGGTCACGTGATCGATCGAGAGCAGACACCGGTTCCCCGGTCCGCTGACGGCCTGGCCCGCCGCCGGCGCCGCGCCGGCCACCAATCCGGCGAACACCAGCGCCGGCGTCCTCACTGTCCCGGCGGGACGAATCCGCTCCCCCGCTCGACGCCGCGGCCCTGTTGGATCGTGACGTCCTTGAAATCCGGATCGGAGACGAACCCGTTGCCGGCGCCCTTCGCGGTGGGGCCGTCGAAGGTGAAGGCGAGGTCGGTCGAGACCTTGTTGGTGCTCTGGTCGTAGTCCAGCCGCTCGGTCCGCAGCGTCCGCCCGTCGGTCGACACGACGATCACGTTCCCCCGCGCGACCATCGCGTTGGTCTGCATATGGTAGGTCCCTTCGCGCGAGGTGAGCACCGAGGTCTTCTCCCCGTTCGCGTTGTAGAAGGTCACCTTGACGCCGCGCAGCTCGAAGAGCTTGGGCGCCTCGTAGTAGTACGCGGTGTCCGCCTCGACCAGCGTCTGGCGAACCCCGGCCTTGGTGATGTAGTGCTGCAGGTGTTCCAGCACCTGGTCCGCGGTATCGGCCGCGGCGACCGTGGTGGTACTCCGGAGCTCATTGTGCTGGCAGGCTCCGGCGCCGATCGCCAGGGCCACGCAGAGCATCCCCGCCGCGCTCGTCCTCATACCGCGCCCGCCCGCAGCAGATCGTGCAGGTGCACCACACCCACCAGCCGCGTACCGTCGAGGACGGGAAGCGCCATGATCCCGTACTGCTCCATCCGGCCCAGCGCCGCTGCCGCGAGTTCATCGACCGCCGCGCTTTTGGGGGTTGCCGTCATCACTTCGCGCACCGGGACGGCGAGGAAATCGGGGGTCCGCTCCGCCAACCGGGTGAGGTCGCCGGTGGTGATGACGCCGCGCAGCTCTCCCCGCTCCGCGATGATCGCGAGCCCGCGCGCCGCCGCGAGGGCGACAACGGCCTCCCGCATCGTTGCCCCCGGCGCCACCGGGCGGAGCTCCGCCATCATCACGTCACGGACCCGGAGATGGAGCTTCCGGCCGAGGCTCCCCCCGGGATGCAGCGCCGCGAAGTCCTCCCGGCGGAACCCCTTCAGACCGAGCAGCGTGACCGCGAGCGCATCCCCAAGGGCAAGGGCGACGGTGGTACTGGTGGTGGGCGCGAGATCGTGCGGACAGGCCTCCTCGCTCACACCGGCGTCGAGCACCACATCGGCCGCCTTCGCGAGCGCGGAATCGCGTCCTCCGGTGATCGCGATGATCGGCACCCGCATCCGCTGGAGCGCCGCCACGAGACCGAAGAGCTCCTCGGTATTCCCGCTCTTGCTCAAGAGCACGGCGACATCATCCTGGCTCACGATGCCGAGGTCGCCGTGGAGGCTGTCCACCGGATGGAGGTAGCTGGCCGGCGTCCCGGTCGACGTCAGCGTGGCGGCGATCTTCCGCGCGACGATCCCTGACTTGCCGACCCCCGACACGATCACCCGCCCCTTGGCCGCGGCCACGAGACGGACCGCTCGCACGAAGTCGGGGCCGACACGCTCGGCGGCGCTCCGGAGCTCGCGGGCCTCGAGCTCCAGTATCCGTCGCGCCTCGGCCAAGAGGGCCGCGTCAGTCGCTGGTGTCACCACGCTCCTCCAGGTACCTGGCCAGTATCCCTTCCCATTCGCCGCGGGCCTTCAGCAACGTCTCGGCCACCTCGCGGACCGCCCCCGCTCCGCCGGAGTGCGCGGTCACCAGGTGACCCAGCGCCTTCACCTCGGGGACCGCATTGGCGACGGCGATGGCGACTCCAGCCCGGCGCAGCACCGGGATATCCGCCACATCATCGCCGACGAAGGCGAAATCGGCCCAGCCGAGTCCACGACGGGCGAGGAGCGACCGGACCGCCGGAAGCTTGTACCCCATCCCGGCATCCTGGATCACTTCGGCCACGTGCAGCTCGCGGGCCCGATCGGTCGTGGCTTCCGAGCTGCGGCCGCTGACCCACGCGATTTCAAGTCCCGCTTGCTGGAGGAAATGGAGTCCGACCCCATCCCGGGCGTCAAATCGCTTCGACTCGACCCGGCGGCCGTCCTGGACCGCGACGTAGATGCCGTTGTCGGTCAGCACGCCGTCGACATCGAAGCCGACGAGTTTGATGGCGCGGGCCCGGGCCGGATCAAGCATTCCGCGCCTCGCGCCCCCGCGCCCAGAGATCGAGTGTGTTGGTCAGCAGACGTTCCAATCGGTCGAGCGGCCACTGGGTCGCCGCATCGCTCGGCGCATTGGCGGGATCGGGATGGGTCTCCAGGAAGAAACCGTCCGCTCCGGCGACCGCGGCCGCCGAGATGAGCGACGGAATGAACTCGCGCAATCCGCCACTGGTCCCGCCCTGTCCCTGCCCCGGCTGTTGAACGGAGTGGGTCGCGTCGAAGATCACCGGGACACCAGTCGCAGCCCGCATCCGGGCGAAGTTCCGCATGTCGACCACGAGATCGCCGTAGCCGAAGAAGGTTCCCCGCTCGGTCACCGCAATCTCCAGGCCTCCCCCCTGGCGCACCTTCTCGACCGCCCCCGCCATTCCCTCAGGAGCCATCCACTGCCCCTTCTTGATGTTCACCGGCTTGCCGGTCTTCCCCGCGGCGAGGAGGAGGTCGGTCTGGCGGGAGAGGAAGGCGGGAATCTGCAGGACGTCCACCACCTCGGCCGCCGGGGACGCCTGGGAGGACTCGTGGATGTCGGTGAGTATCGGCAGCCCCGACTCCTTCCGGATCCGCTGCAGGACCTTGAGTCCCTCATCGAGCCCGGGACCGCGGACCCCGGCGGCGCGGGCGCGGTTCGCCTTGTCGAAGCTGGCCTTGAAGCAGATCGGCACCCGGAGTTTTTCGTGCAGACGCGCCAGCTCCGCCGCAACGCGCGGAAGGACATCGCCCTCCTCGATGACGCAGGGACCGGCGATGAGAAAAGGCTGAGTGCCGAACGTCCACGGCATCAGCGGGTTGCTCCACTCAACTTGGCCGGCGGCGCCTCGGGCGGGGGCCCCCCCCCCCCCCCCCGGCCCCCGGGGGGGGGGGCCGGCGGGGGCCGTAAAAAAAAAACAAAACCCCCACAAACAAAAAAA
>JBIOIC010000205.1:0-3818 GCA_044449625.1 Gemmatimonadales bacterium
GCGCGGTGCGCTCGGGGAGCCCGACGACCAATCCGATGACGACCGCGGCGCCCAGCGCGTACGCCGCGCCCCGCACCCGCTCCCCCTCGCCGAAGCGGGCCCGGAGAGTGGGGAGAAAGCGCGCGGTCCAGAGTGTTGCCACCGGCAGCAGCACGTAGACGAAGCGCGGCCCGAGGTAGAAGCCGTCGTGCCAGTAGGCGAAGTAAAGCCCGAGTACGGCGGCACCGGCGCCGAGGAGATAGCGGTCGAACGGCTTCAGTTCGCGGGCCCACCAGAGCGCCAGCGCCGCCGGCAGCAGGGACGGGATGGGCCACTCGAAGAGGTAGGTGTTGAGCCGGAGCAGATAGAGGTTGATGAGTTCGAGGCCGCGGGCCGGAGTATGACGCACGCCCCAGGGCGCGGCATGGAAGCCGAGCGCGTGCGACGGTCCCCAGAGCACTTCATACCCGAACCGAAGCGGCGCGCCGGTCGTCATCCAGTTGACGTAGAGGAGTCCGCCGACGGGAAGGAGAAACCCGACCACCGCCGCCGCGAGCGCTCCGACTCCGACTCGGCGGCCGCGGATCCCCGCGAGCAGCCAGATGGCGGCGGGAAGGGCGAAGGCGACGGCATCGGGGGGACGGATCGCCGCGGCGACGCCGAAGCCGAGCCCACAGAGGAACCCCGCTCCGAGACGGGCCCGCGGTTCGAGCAGCATCGCGGCCAGTCCTGCCGAGCCGGCCAGGAGGCCGAGCAAGGTCGGGACGTGGTTCATCATCGAACCGGCCATGAAGACGGTGAACGGGGCCAAGGCGAAGAGCAGCAACGCCGCCAACGCGGTGCCGGGAGCGGATTCCAGGCGTCGGAGGCAGAGGCCGAAGAGCAGCACCGAGCCGGCGGCGGCGAGCGGACCGGTGATCCACGGCACGCCGAGCAGCAGGCCGAGGGCCAGCACCGCGGGGCCGCCGGCGGGGAACTGGCTGTAGACCTTGTCGGGAAAGTCGATCAGATGGATCGCGCTCCAGAACTCCGGATGCGCGGGAAGCGGCGCTGAGAGATGGCCGCCCGCATAGAGGAGCGCCTGATAGCTCTCGATGATCTCATCGATGAGGAGCGGGTGTCCGCCGAGGACGAAGCGAGCGACGAGGGCGTAGACCACGAACGCGATCGCGGCGACGACGGCCGTCACGGCCGCCGGCCGCTCGGCGTAGTGGGCGGCACATCGGCCCCAGAGGCCGGGCCGCCAGAGCGGGAGCCGACGCGAGAAGATGACGAGCACCACGCCAGCGCCGGCGACGATGGCGGTGCCGCTTATCCAGCCGGTCAGGACGAGCCGGTACCACGGCGCGTCGTGCCCGCCGGGGATCCAGTTGGCGATCGGGAGGAGCCCGAAGACGAGGAGGAAGAGCGCGGCGCCGCGCGCGACCCAGCGGTCGGCGCCGCTCCCCTCAGCCATTCGGGCGGCGCGGCGGAAAGAGGTTGTAGCGCACAATATGGAAAAAGGCGGCGACGCCATCCTTCCAGCCGATTTTCTTCCCCTCGGCGTAGGTGCGGCCGGAGTACGAGACCGGCACCTCCCAGATCCTGGCGTCGGCCTGGGCCAGCCGGGCGGTGATCTCCGGCTCGAATCCGAAGCGGTCGCTCGTCATCACCAGCGACTTCATCACCGGCGCGCGGACCATTTTGTAGCAGGTCTCCATGTCGGTGAGGTTCAAGTTGGTGAACATGTTCGAGAGCATCGTGAGGAGATTGTTTCCCACCGAGTGCCAGTAGTAGAGCACCCGGTGCTCGGCGCCGAGGAAGCGGGAGCCGAAGACCGCGTCGGCCTTGCCGGCCAAGATCGGTCCCAGCAGCCGGGAAAAGTCTTGCGGATCGTATTCGAGGTCGGCGTCCTGCACCACGATCACGTCACCTGAGGCGTGCTGGATGCCACTTCGGAGCGCCGCCCCCTTCCCCCGGTTGACCGGGTGATGCACCGCGACCTGGATCCGGCCCTCGGCCTTCAACCGGTCCATCAGCGCCGCACTGCCATCGCTGGAGCAGTCGTTGACGCAGATGATCTCCATCGGGAGAGGCACGTCGTGCAGCCGCGCGATGACGGTCTCGAGAGTGCGGATCTCGTTGTAGACCGGGACGATCACCGAAATGGTCGGAAGCTGGGTCATGGGATTCGGGTGACGAGTGACGGGTGACGGGTGACGGGCCTGTCCTGAGCGAAGCGAAGGATGCTGCGTGCTGCGACGCGGAAGGTGCCAACTGCAGATGTATCCGTCAATACGACATCGGCGCAGTTCGCAGCACGGTTCCTTCGGCCTCTCAATCACTGGGGCGCTATTGCCCCGGCGGCACGCCCTCGTAGCGGCTCAACTTCCGGTACAGGGTCGAGGGATCGATGCCGAGGACTTCGGCGGCGCGGGTCTTGTTGCCCCCCTCGGACTGCAGCACCCACATCACGTAAGAACGTTCGATCGCGTCGAGCGTCGGGTTGGGATGGATGCGCTCGTTCAAGAGTGTCTCGCGGCGGCGGCGGGTAATCCGCTCCGGCAGCGCCGCGACGTCGATCGTCGCCCCCTTGGTGACGACCAGCGCGTGCTCGATGGCGTTCTCCAGTTCCCGTACGTTGCCGGGCCAGTCGTACACCATGATCGCGTCGAGCGCGTCGGCCGCGAGGGCCTTGGGCTGGAGCCCGCGATCGGCGGCCATCCGCTGCAGGAAGGCGTCGACCAGGAGCACCAGATCCTCCTGCCGGTCACGGAGCGCCGGGAGGGTCAGCGCGAAGACATTCAACCGATAGAAAAGATCGGAACGGAACCCTCCGCGGCGGATCTCGTCCTCCAGATCGCGATTGGTGGCGGCGATGATCCGGACGTCGAGCGGCACCGGCTCGGTGCCGCCGACGGGAATGGCCTCCCGCTCCTGCAGCACCCGGAGCAGCTTCACCTGGAGCGAAGGGGGCATCTCCCCCACTTCGTCGAGGAAGAAACTGCCCCCGCGCGCGGCGGCGAAGAGTCCCTGTTTATCGCGGACGGCGCCGGTGAAGGAGCCCTTCACGTGGCCGAAGAGCTCGCTCTCCAGCAGGTTTTCGGGAAGGGCACCGCAGTTGATCGAGAGGAAGGGGCCGTCGCGCCGGGCCGAGAGATTGTGGATGTAGCGCGCCAGCACCTCCTTGCCGGTGCCGCTCTCACCCTGGATGAGAACGGTCGCCTCGGTCGGCGCCACCATCTCCCCAAGCTTCAAGACCTCGACGAAACGCTTGGCTTTCCCCAGCGGACGGGAGGGAGCGCTCTTCTCCCGGCGCCGGATGTCCTGCTTCAACTGCTTGTTCTCGGCCCGCACGGCACGGAAGTCCACCGCGCGGCGGAGGAGGGCCAGCAGCTCGTCGTTGGCGAACGGCTTCTGGAGATAGTAGAAGGCGCCCTGGTTGAGCGCGGAAATGGCGGTCTGAAGCGAGGCCTGCGCCGTCATCAGGATCACCGGCGTCATCGGATCCTGTTCCTTGGCCGCCTGCAGGATGTCGAGTCCCGTCACCTGCGGCATCCGGACGTCGGAGAGGACGAGGTCGTGCTGGCCCACGCGGATCTGCTCGATCCCGGCCTTGCCGCCCTGCGCGGTGATGACGTCGAACCCTTCGCCCTTGAGCAGGATGCGGAGGGTGTCGAGGATCCCCATCTCGTCATCGATGACCAGCACGCACGGCTTCTGGCTCACGCCGCCTCCTGAGTGGCCCAATGGACCGGGAGAAACACGGTGAATGTCGTCCCGCGACCGGCGGCGGTGTCAACCAGGACGAGACCGCGGTGCGCTTCCACCGCGCGCTGCACGATCGAAAGTCCCAGCCC
>JBIOIC010000206.1:0-3747 GCA_044449625.1 Gemmatimonadales bacterium
AACGACGGGATGATCACGTCGGCCACCTCGGCGCGGGCCTGGCCGGCCCAGCGATCGTCACGTCCCGGAGCGCCGGGCCGGGCCGCCGCGGGGAGGAGCGGGCTCTGATCCACCGGGGTGGCCAGCAGCTGGTCCAACTGGCCGATGACCCGTTCGACGTTCTGGCGCGGCGCCGTGTATCCGGCGGCGAGACCGGCGCGGAGGTTCATCACATGTTGATCGAGATAAGCGCCGATACGGCGCCAGCGGGCGAGAAGAAGCGCCCGATCATCCCTGGTGGCGGTGGGTTGGAGCGCAGCCAGGTCGGCGAGGGTGACCTGCGGCCCATCCAGCTGGTTTACCGCCCAGAGTTCGGCGCGGCAGACCCGGGTCGAGAGATCCCGGGTCAGGGACTCCTGCAGCATGCGGAGGGTCACGATCTGGAGCGGGGTGAGGCCCGCGGAGTCTATTGTGGCGGCGGAACGCTGGAGCGAACGCAGCCTGGCATCGTAGGCGTCGAACGCGGCCGGAGCGAGGTCGGTAAGGCGTCCGTTACGCGGCCCGGGGAACCCGTTGACGGTGGCCGCTTCCGGATTTCGGTCCAGTTCCGCCTGCCAGTACGCCGCCGCCAGTGAGTCGACCCGGATCTGCTGGGCCGCCGCGCTCCCGCCGGTCACGACCACCATCCCGAGCAGGATCGAGGCCCGCCGCATCAGCGTCCCGGACTGCGGGGCCGGACGGCCCGCCGCAGGTCCTCATAGGCGCCATCCTTGTTGGGATCGAACCGCAGATCCCGCCAGCGGACTCGTCCATCGGGACCGATGACATAGATGGAATAGCGTGCATAGCCGTCGTTGCGCATACTGCCGTAGAGCTTGGCGACGTGGAGCCCCGTGTCGGCGAGCAGGGGGAACGGGAGCGCCAGCGACTGGGCGAAGCTCAGATGCACCGCGCTGGAGTCGACGCCGACCCCGACCACCGCCGTACTATCACCAAAGAGGTCGGCGAAGCGTTCGGCGAAGGTGGTCATCTCGCGGGTGGCCGTCGGAGTAAAATCGCGCTGATAGAACGCGAGCACCACCGTCCGACCCAGCTGGAGACTCAGGTCGAAGGGACGGTCGGCGGGGCCGTCTCGGCCGACCGCATCGAGCGTAAAGAGAGGCGCCCGCTGCCCTTCTTCCGGCCCATCGACCAGGAACGCGGCGGGGTTCTGCGCGACCAAGCGGCCCGCCGGCAGCGCGGCCAGGAGGGCAACGAGGATGATCCGGCGGCTAGTCTTCATCGGGGGTTCTCCAGGGTGGTAATCCGACCGGCGCGGCGGCGGTACGGCCTACTTCCCCACAACTTTCGCGAGCGCCGCGTCGAGATCCTGATCGGGACCGCTTCCGGTGTAGGCCACCTTACCGTCCCGGCCGATGATCACAACGAACGACGTGGTGGCGGCATCGTACGCGCGGACCCCCGCGCCCTCCGAATCATAGAGGGTTCGGAACGGCGGATGGTGTTCGGCGATGTAGCGCCGCACCCGCTCCGGCGTCTGGTTGACGGTCACGTTGATGCCGTAGAAGGCGACGCGACTCCCGTACTTGGCCCCCGCCGCCTCGACCCGGGGATAGAGCGCCTTGCAGAGCTCGCACCAGGTGGCCCAGAACTCAAGGAAAATGGGCCGCTTGCCGATCTCGGCGCCGAGATCGACCGGATGGCCGTCGAGATCCTTGATGACCACCGGCGGCGCCGGAGTTCCGACGGCGATCCCCTCGTCCTGCGCCCGAAGCGCCTTCGCGCTCAACGGGAGGAGCGCCAGGGCCAGTGCCAGGGAGGCCGCGCGGAGTGCCCTCACATCACCCTTCCCATCTGGATCAGGTAGTACTCGCTCATTGCGAGCAATATGACGCCGGACCCCCGTTTGACCCACACCATCCACTGTCCCGCCCGGGGCAGCGACGCGAGGGTCCCGGCCGAGAGTCCGACGGCGACCAGCACCGCTGTCAGGCCGAGGGAGAAGACGAAGAGGTCAATGAAGCCAAGGACGGCGCTCTGGGTCGCGGCGACGAAGGTCAGGACCGCCCCGAACGCCGGGGCGCCGCAGGGAGCCGCGACGAGGCCCGACGTCGCGCCCATCGCGAAGGCGGCCGGGACCGAGTCACCGCCGATCCTGGCCGCCCATTGCACCAGACGGGAAGGGGCGCTCACCGGTAGGACGTCGAGCATCGCGAGTGCCGCCAGCAGGAGCACGTTCGCGATGGTGAAATAGGCCCACGGATTCGAACTGATGGCGCCGAAGATGGTCCCCGAAAGTCCGGCTACCAGCCCCAGGATGGCGTAGACCAGGGCCAGACCTGTGACATACGCGGCAGTGAGCGCGATGGTGCGCCCCTTGGAGCGGCCCACCGCCCCGGCACCACCGAGGACGCCGGCGGTGATCGGAATCATCGGATAGATGCAGGGGGTGAAGCTCACCAGCACTCCGGCGCCGAAGAGGACCGGGAGTGCTTCCAGCGGCCGGTCCCGCAGGAGAGCACCAAGCGACTCGGCGATCACGTCCGGGCCACCGGCGTGGCGCCGTAACGCCCGGCCACATAGTCCTCGAGGATTTGCAGGAACTCCGCCACGATCGCATCGCCCCGGAGGGTGAGTTTGAGCTTGCCGTCGACGAAGACCGGCGCGGTGGGGTCCTCGAAGGTGCCGGGGAGGGAGATGCCGATATGGGCGTGTTTCGATTCGCCGGGGCCGTTCACCACGCACCCCATCACCGCCACCCGCAGCTCCTCGACCCCCGGATACTCCGACTTCCACTCCGGCATCCGGTCGCGCAGATAGGTCTGGATATCCTGCGCCATCGACTGGAAAAAAGTGCTGGTGGTACGACCGCACCCGGGGCAACTCGTGACCTGGGGCATGAAGTTCCGGAGGCCGAGTGATTGCAGGATCTGCTGGCCGACCCGGACCTCCTCCGCACGGTCTCCACCGGGGACCGGCGTGAGGGAGATCCGGATCGTGTCGCCGATCCCCTCCTGCAGCAGGATGGCGAGACCGGCGGTGCTGGCGACGATCCCCTTGGCGCCGAGTCCCGCCTCGGTGAGGCCGAGATGCAGGGGGTAGTCGCCGCGGCGGGCGAGCATCCGGTAGACGTCGACCAGATCCTGAACCCCCGAAACCTTGGCGCTCAGGATGATCCGGTCGTGGGGCATCCCCCGCGATTCCGCGAGCGCCGCCGACTGGAGGGCGCTCTCGACCATCGCGTCCATCGTGACGGCGCGGGCATCACGCGGCACCGCGAGCTTCGAGTTCTCGTCCATCATCTGGGTCAGGAGATTCTGATCGAGCGAGCCCCAGTTGACGCCGATCCGCACCGGCTTCCCGTGGGCCAGCGCCACGTCGATGATGGCGCCGAAATGCTCGTCGTGGCGCTTGCCACCAACGTTGCCGGGGTTGATCCGGTATTGGGCGAGCGCCCGGGCGCAAGCGGGATACTTGGTGAGGAGGAGGTGACCGTTGTAGTGGAAATCCCCGACGATGGGAACGGAGAGGCCCAGCCGGTCGAGTCCGTCCACGATATGCGGCAGCGCTTCCGCCGCCGCCTCGTTGTTGACGGTGACGCGGACCACTTCGCTTCCGGCGCGATGGAGTGCTGCCACCTGCGCCACGGTCCCGGGGATATCCGCGGTGTCGGTGTTCGTCATCGACTGCACCATGATCGGGTGCGCCGAGCCGACGGGAACGTGACCGATGCGGACGGTGGGGGTGGAGCGGCGGGTGGGCGTACTC
>JBIOIC010000207.1:0-3738 GCA_044449625.1 Gemmatimonadales bacterium
GTATAATATACATACACCAGTACCACAAGCCTCCGACCCGCCACAGCACCGCACGCCTACGACGCCTGCGCCACCAATGCATCAAGCCGAAGCCAGCCCTCGGCAGTCAATCGTACTCGTGCACCTCTCCCCCTCTCCACGTATGTGGAGAGGGGACAGGGGTGAGGAAGAGCACGGAGAGGGGGCTCTGACGTGTCATCCTGAAGGCTTGTAAGGCCTGAAGGATCGGCTCGCACTCAGACCGATCCTTCGCATCGCTCAGGATGACGCGCCAGGAAACATCCCGTTCACCGTTCACCATTGACCGTTCACTGTTCACCGTTCGAAGAACACCACCTCGTGCTCTCCATCCGCCTCGAAGGCGGCGCGAGGCCCACCGGGAAGTTCGGTCCCGTCGATCGTGATCGCGTGCACGGGACCAAGCCCGCGGGGGGAGAGCTCGACGTGAATCCGTTCACCGTGGGTCCGGCGGCACTGGATCACGAGCTGGCCGGAGCGCCGCCGGACCCGCAGATCGAGGACACTGGTCCCCACCCGCAGGCGATCGAGCGACATCTCCTTCCACTCCGGCGGGAGCCACGGCTCGAGCGTCACCGCGCCGTCGAGCGCCCGCGGAGTCACCCCCCATAATCCTTCGATGACCGGTAGCGCCACCATCCCGGCTGACCAGGCCTGATCGGGGCAGATCCCGGCACTCTTTCGTTCGAGACCGTGCAGGACCTCGTCGAACGCCCCCTTGGCCCGCTCGCCACAGAGCGCCGCATTGCTCCGCAGGTGATCGAGCGCCGCCCGCATCCGTTCGCCGCGCCACTCCGACAGACTCACCCATCCGGTGTACAGGGGCCAGACGGCACCGAGGTGATAACCGGCGGGATCGAAGAGCGGATCGTCGGCCGGGATCATCCGTACGCCCCACGGCGCGCTGAATGCCTCGCCGGCAACGGCGTCATACCAGGCACTCGCCTCGGCGGGAGGTACCAGGCCGAGCAGCAGCGGCACACTGAGCATCGCGGTACGATGACGTTCTACCGTGCCGTCGGCGCGGAGGCCCAGGGCCCACTCGCCGTCGACCCGGAGCTTCTTCCGGGCCGCATCGCGCCCCTTCCGGGCCCGCTCCCCCATCTCCGTCGCCAGCTTGGTGTGCCCCAGCGCCTCGGCCGCCGGCTCGAGTGCCTCCAGCGCGGCCACCCAGCAGGCGTTGGTGTAGAGCGTGACGGCGCTTCCTCCCAGGGGTCCGTGCTCGATCCACCCGTGGCCCACCCGATGATTCTCAATCAGCCCGTCACCGTCGGTATCGGTCTCCACCGCGAACCGGTACGCCTTCGCGATCGACTCCCACCATCGCTCCAGAAATGGAAGGTCTCCGGTCCAGGCGGCATAGCGCCCGGCGAGGAGGAGATAGAGCGGCGTGCTGTCGGCGGCGTCGTAGTGCGCGAGTCCGCTGGTGGTGTACTCGTGGAGGATCTTCCCCGAGACATCCTGCGTGGCGGAGAGGAACTTGAGCGTATCACGCACCGGCTCCCGGAGACCGGCAGCGAGGAGTGCGAAGCCGGTCCAGCAGGCATCGCGGCCGAAGTACCAAGCGTAGCCGGGACGGCCATCGGCCCAGCCAGGAGCGGAGCCGCCGTATCCGGCGACCAGCGAACGGCCGACCCCCGGCGTCCCGGCGAGGAAGGAATCCATCCGGAGCTTCGACCACTCGAAGGCGCGGTCGAGCGCCGGATCGCCGGTCGCGAGATGCGCTCCGTACCCGCTCACCTGCTTGACGTGCTGCCTCCGCTGTGACTGAACCCCCTCGAAACGCTTTTGTTCCAGCACCCGGAGGGTGCGTTCGAGATCGGCGTCGTCGGTCGCGCCGACGAGCGAGACCCGGAGCGGCCCGCGGCCTTCGATGCTGACCCGTACTGAGGCGTCCGCCCCGGCAGTGAGAGCGATGGCCCCGCCGACGACTCCGATGACGAGCTGTGCCGGCGCTCCCTCGACACCGATCCAGCCGCGAGTGCGGTCGGCGTCGACATTGAACCGGAGGTCGCCGAGGGCGGCGGCGGGATAGGGCCACATCAACCGGAGGTCGGTAGTGAAGTTGATGGCGACCAGCGCAGCGGCCGGCGCCTCGACTTCCCAGATGACGAGCGGGTGTTCGAGCGCGGTGGTCCAGCGTTCGGTCACGCCGCCGCCAAGGGTGCGGACGATCTCATCGGGAGCGACGCGTACGGCGGCCGGGATCGGGGGCGTACCATCGATCGTCATCCCCACCTCGCGGACGACGCGATGCGGATGGACCCACACCTCCCGCAGTCCGGAGCGCTCGCCGCCGACGAGGAACACCCGCCGGCCGGCGAGGGTCCAGGGTTCGTCCGCCGCCGCGGCGCTTTCGATGGCCGGCCCCTCGGAACTTTGCCACGCGCCGGAGAGATCGGGAAGGAGGGGAGGAGGAAGGAGGTCGTCGGCGCGGGCGCGAACGCCGGGCGCCGGCCAGGTCGCCGTCAGGGCGGTCCGGCGCCGATGCGGGATCGCGTCGCCCAACACGGCATTGGAGATGAGCGCCTGGAGCTGCCGGGCCAGCAATGGGTCGGGCGCGTTGAAGTGGGTGTACGCGCCGATGCAGAGTATCCCCCCCTGCCCCACTCCCTGTTCCCAAGCGACGACCCGCTCGGCGTTGAGATGAATGAATGACCGTTCGACCCCGACGACCCGGCCCGCCGCGGGCCGCACTTTTGCGTACGTCACCCAGTCGAAGTGTTCATCCTCCGATGGCGCCCAGCTGTAGGTCCCCTGATGCAGTCCATCGAAGAGAGGATGGGCGCCGAAGCCGGCGAGACCGCGAATGTGGGAAAAGGCGAGGAAGGAACGGTACTCAGGGAGCCAGAACTCATCGTCCGCGTGACGCCACACGCCGGCCCGGCGTTCATCGGGCGCCACCGATTCCAGGCCGAGGTTGGCGGGGATCAGCGCGGCGGCTCCGGTACAGAGGAGTCGCCCGCCGGCGGTGATCCAGTCGACCAGCGCCGGTTCGGGGGCGACCGCACCGTGGGCCCAGACCAGCTCCACCGCCGGCCATGGCACCCGCGCGAGCGAGGCGTAGCAATGGGCGTCGAGTTCGCGGAGCCCCGCGAGCCAGCGCCACGCCGCATCTCCCTCCTCACCCGGCCCGACGAATGCGATCTGTCTCATCGGAGGGGCGCAGGGACGGAGGGACGCAGCGGCGCAGGGACGGAGAGGACCATCGGAGCAAACTAACCGAACCCGCGGCGCCGGCCACCGGAGAGCCGTGCCACCCCTGCGCCTCTGCGCCCCTGCGCTACAGTTTCGCCAACTCCGCCATCAGCTCCGCCGTCCCGCGCTTGTGGCCGAGCTCCGATTCGTTGTGGGTCCAGCGGACGACGCCCTGCTTGTCGATCACGATGTAGGCCCGCCCGGAGTGGAACTTCTCCTCGATGAGGACGCCGTAGCGCCGGCTCACTTCCCGCTTGAAATCGCTCAACAGATCGACGGTCATCCGCTCCTTGGCCTTGAACGCCTTGAGGGTCGGAACCGAGTCGACGCTGATCGGAAGGATGACCGTATCCGCGCCCTGGAATTGCGAATAGTCGGTGCTGAACTCGCAGAGTTCGGCGGTGCAGGTGCTGGTGAAGGCGAGCGGGAAGAAGGCGAGCAGCACATTCCGGCCGCGCAGCTTGGAGAGGGTGACCATCTCCCCCGCGGTGGACGGGAGGGTGAAGTCGGGGGCGGGGGAAC
>JBIOIC010000208.1:0-3737 GCA_044449625.1 Gemmatimonadales bacterium
TCACGCCGAACTGGCTCACGCCGAACGTGAACCAGGTGCCGGTGACCCTCGGTCAGTGGCACCGGATCGAGTGGTTCCTTTCCTACAACACGACCACCAATCCGCCGAACGGCGTGATGCGCTGGTGGATCGACGGGACGCTGGTGGGCGACTACTCGAACCTCCTCTTTGCGGGAGGACCTTTCAGCGACTACAAGGTGAGCGCCATCTGGGGCGGGACCGGCGGCACCAAAACGGAGAACGACTTCTACTGGTATGACCACGTCCACATCAGCGGGCGCTAGTGGCTGCGGTGCCGGTGCCGTTCCGTGCGCACCCAGGGGGAGGGGCCAATCATCCGCAGGGCGGTCAATTCGATGCCGAGGCGCCAGATGGCGTACAGCGGAAGAAGTGCGAACGCGGCGGCGGACTTGAAGGGGCGCGGCCGGCTCACAAGCGCCACCAGGGTGTATGTGGCCTGCCGCGCAAGGCCGAGTGAGAGGAGTGCCACGAGGAGCGTGGTCCCCGGCAGGTAGAGGGTCCCCGTGAGCGATAGGAGGAGCGCCGCCAGGCCGAGGTGTACGGCGGGTCCCGGCGCCACAAGTTCGGCCATCACGTCGAGCTTCTGGCGGATGCCGATATGCGGGCTGCGGAGGAGGGGCCTCCAGAAGAGCTGCAGGACCGTCAGCTTGCCGCCGGCCCAGCGACGGCGCTGTGGGGCGCTCTGCTTCAGGGTCCTGGCCTCCTGGGCGTAGACCCGGGCGCCGGGCGCGCTTTCGACCCGAACGCCCCGCACGGTGAGCTGTGCGTAGATCTCCCAGTCTTCTCCGATCGAGAACGCCGTCCAACCCTGCTCGCGCAGCACGCCGGTCCCGATGCATCCGCCGAGCCGGATCGGTAGGTTAAGCCCGGCGCGCGCCTTGAGCCGATAGGCGTAGTTGCATTTCGCGTCGGCGAAGACGGCAGCCATCCGGGTGAGCGGGTTGTCGTCGGGATTGCAGACGCCGTTGTATCCCTGTACCGCCTTTTGGTTGAGCGGCGCTGCCGCAGCGAGCGCGGCCGTGAAGCCGGGATCAACGACGGTGTCAGCATCGATCACCGCGACGGCGTCGTACGTCGTCAGTGGTACCTGCTCGAGGGCCCAGGCGATTGCGCGCGGTTTGCCGGCGAGTGCGGGCTGGTGGCGCTCAAGGCAGCGCGCCCCGGCCTCTCGCGCCCGCGCGGCGGTGCGGTCCGTACAGTTGTCGGCCACCACCAGCACCTCGAATCGGCCCGCCGGGTAACGCTGGGCCAGGAGGGAGCCCACGCAACTCCGGATGAGGAGCTCCTCGTTGTACGCCGGCACGAGGAGGAGCAGCCGGGGCTTCTCGTCGGTCGGCGGGCGCTTGGGGCCCGGGGCACGCCGCGGCCAGACGATCCAGCCGAGACTCAGGAGATCGGAGAGGGTGGGCAGAAGAAGCGCGGCGGCGCAGACGCCGACAACCAACGACAGCAGGATCATGGCCGGCCCCGGGCGGGTGTGGGGGGCGTGGTCACGACCTTGTGCAAGCCCACCGCGAGCGCGATGAGCACATAGAGGAGATCTCGGTACGCGAGGGAAAGGAAAAAGGCGCCGACGACATAACCGATGAGCGCAGCGGTGAGCGTCTGCGACAGGGGCCCCGGCGGCGGAGACCGTGCGGGCGGAGTGCGGCCCGCCACGCGGCTCAGCCCGCGGAAGGTCCGCCAGAGCATCGCGAGAAAGAGGAGGAGCCCCGGAACGCCGAGTTCCGCGCCCACCTCCAGGTAGCTGTTGTGCGCCGCAGACCACTTGAGGCCCTGGTCCGGTGCCATGTCGTGGAGCAGCGGCGAGATCGTTCCCTCGGCCACGGGGAAGTTCCCGGCACCGACCCCGAGCACCGGGTGTGACAGCATGTAGCCGACCCCTCGTTTCCATACTTGGACCCGCCCCGATTCCGCCGTCACGTTGTAGTCCTGGTCGGGGGAGAGGATGGTCGTCATCTTGCTCCAGAACGAGTCGCTCGCGGCCGTGATGAAGACGAGCGCAATCAAGCCGGTCGCGGCGATCCGGAACCCCACCCTCATCCCGCGATACCACGCCAGCAGGTAGCCGCCGACGGCGAGCACCGCGAGGAAGCCGCCGCGTGAGCCGGCCCAGATGAACCCGACTGCCAGTACCCCGCCCGCGCCCAGGGCCGCCATCCGCCGCCAAAGGGGCCCGGGACGGAAGGCGAAGTAGACCGCGAGTGGCAGGGAGATCGCGATCAGGGTAGCGAACTCGTTCGCGTCATAGTCATAGAGGGAAGCCAGTCGCCAGTCAGTGCCTGACAGCTTGAACCGCGAGAGCACGACGGCGGCATAGATGGCGACGCCGGCCAGGTAGGCGAATGCGAGCCGTTCGACGTCGCGAACGCCGCGGACCGCACCGACCAGCACCACGAACATCGCACACGCTTTGAGGAACTCTCCGGTCCACTCCTGCAGCGCCCCCCCGGGCCAGAGGGCGAACGGGATGGAGCACGCCATCCAGACGGCGAGTCCCAGAACACAGGGGGTGACGCGCTGGCGCAACACTGGTGCCAAGCGGCGTTCCTGGCCCCGGCTCCCGACATAGAGTGCGATGGCCCCGGCTGCGGCGATCAGCGGAAGGTGCAGGGGGTCGAGCGTGGCGAAGAGCTGGTGCAGGCGTCCCACCGCCGTCACGATGTACAGGGCGAGACAGGCGGTCAGGGAGTCCCACCGCCGATCGGCGACCTGAGCTGCCGGGGCCGCGGGGGCTGGCCGCGAAGAAAGCGCGATCGGTCTGAGAGCGGTGCTCACGATAGGCACGCTGCCTTGCAAGGGATGCGCCTCATTCTATGGCGGCCTTCGATGGCGGGGTGTGGCGCGGGCGCATCAGCTTCGCATCTGGCGACAGAGAGTCCAGAGCAGCGCGAGCCGCTCCCGCTGCCAGAGCCAGGCGAAGGCGGCGTACGCCGCGGCCCCCGCCAGAACGTGCACGGCAAGGGCTACGGGAAGTGGCCACGGTTCCGGGGTAGCGGCGCGGGCCGCGAGGACGGTGAGCGCCATGAGCGCCGTTCCTGTCGCGGCGGGCCCGAGCGCGGTGAGGTAGTGGGCGAGCGGCAAACGGATCAGGTGGAGCGCGTAGAAGAGGAACCACGGCATCACGAAGAGCGGATGCCCGACAACCCAGGCCGCCGCGACCCCCGCGGTCCCCCACCGGGTGCCGATATAGAAGAGGAAGGGAAGGACCAGCGCCGCGACGATCGTGAGCTGCATGTTCCGCCTGGTGTGTCCCATGGCGACGGCGACGTTCGGCAAGAGGGAGCTCACCGATCGCAGCGCGGAGGAGAGCGCCAGGAGCCGGAGGGGGAGGATCGCGGCCCGCCAGTGCTCGCCCAGGACGAGGAGGACGAACTCGTCGGCCACGAGCGCCAGTCCGACGGCGGCGGGGAAGGTCAGGAAAGCGATCCCTTCGGTGAGGTTCCGGAGATACCGACGGAGCGCGGCGGGATCGTGTTGGACGGCGGAGAAGACGGGGGAGGCGACGGTGCCGACCAGGGCGGTGACGCGGTCCACCGGCACGCTCGCGAGGGTCCACCCCACGGTGTACGCACCGAGCGCGGCGTTGCCGAGGATGCGGCCGATGACCAGGAAGTCGGCGTTGCTGTAGAAGTACCAGGCCAACCGGGCCACCACGACCTCCCAGCCGAAGCGGACCGAACCCGCGATGGTGCCGAAATCGCGGGGCCAGGCGA
>JBIOIC010000209.1:0-3731 GCA_044449625.1 Gemmatimonadales bacterium
GAATAAGCGAAACGCCGAGCCCCGCGCCGAGCAGGCTGGTGGTGATCCCGAACATCTCATCAAGGCTGGCGTAGCGCCACATCCGCCGGTACATCCCCGCCAGCATCATCGCCGTCGTGTTGCAGATCACTGCCCAGGCGGTGTAGACCGCCAATCGGGCGAGGTACGGCTGCACTCCGTCCAGCCCATCAAGGCGGACGGCAAGCGCCGCCAGCGGGATGAGGGACCACCCGAGGAGATCGAGGATGAACAAGGAGCGGTTGCGCAGCAAGAAACGCATTCAGATTCCCAGAGCGCGGAGGAGTCAGGGGCTCGTGGAGCAGTGGGTCAAGGACTGCCAAACCCCTCCGAAGTTAACCGGGGGTCAGGGGGCGAAACGAAGGTAAAGCGCTGCCAGACAACAAGCTAGGGGAAGGAGAGCTAAGAGCTAAGAGCCAAGAGCTTAGAGCCTGGAGCTTAGAGCTTAGAGCCTAGAGCTTAGAGCCTGGAGCGTATGGCTGAGAACCTGGGGGTTACCGGTCGATTACGGGATCGATGCAGCACCGTGCTCTCAGCTTTAAGCTCTAAGCTCTAAGCTCTAAGCTCTTACCAATCTATCCCTTTGCGCGCCAGATGACTGTGCCCCCGGTCACATGGGTAACTCCTTGTGGGATGGTCGCTTAGGGGTTAGAGTGAGCGCGTGGGGAGCAGATCAGTGTGGGGGTCGCCTGCGGCGACCCTAGCCGCGAGGTCGGTTGTCGGGTCGCCGCAAGCGACCCCCACGCCTACCCGCCCGTCCGCCTCTGCGTCTCTGCGCTGACTCCCCAACTCAGGACCGCCGTGCGCGCCGTCATCATCTCTCACACCTACCTCGATCCCGCCACCCGCGGCAAACTCCGCGCCCTCGCCGGGCTCGGCTGCGCCCTCACGGTAGCGGTCCCCGAGCGTTGGCCCGATGAGCTGGGGCGCCCCTCGCGCATCGCGGCGTGGCAGGATGATGCGGGGGTCCGCGTCGTCCCGATCCCGGTCGGCGGGGGGAGCCCGCCCCGCTGGAACCGCCGAGCCCTCGAACGGATGATCTCCGATTTCCGGCCCGACGTGGTGCAGGTGGAAGAGGAGCCGGAGTCCCGTACCGGCGCATTGGTCGCCGGCATTTCCCATCGGCTCAAGGTCCCGTTGGTCCTGCACTCCTGGACCAGTCTCCCCCCCAAGCTCGGATTCATCGCCCGTCGGCGCCGCCGCCGAGTGCTGCAGCGCGCCCGCGGGCTGCTGGCCGGCAACGCACTCGTACGCACCATTCTGGCGCGCGAACGCCAAGGCGCGCCGCTCGCGGTCATCCCCCAACTCGGGGTGACTCCGCCGCTCGCCGCAGAACGGCATCCCCCGGCCGACTTCACGATGGCCTTCGTCGGCCGGCTGGTGCCGGAGAAGGGGCTCGACATCCTGCTCCGGGCCTGCGTCAAGCTGCACGGCCGCTGGCAACTGCATGTCGTCGGCAGCGGCCCGAGCCAGGTGGCGCTCGAAGAACTGGCCGAGCGCCTCGGACTCGGCTCCCGCATCACCTGGCTCGGTGCCATTCCGCAGGAGGAACTCGCCCCGCTCTGGCCCGCCCTCGACTGCCTGGTCCAGCCCTCCCGCAGCACCAGCGGCTGGGTGGAACGCTGGAGTTACGCACTGGTCGAGGCGATGGCCCACGGCGTGGCCGGGGTGACCAGTGACGCTGGTGCGCTTCCCGAGATCATCGGCCAGGCGGGGGTCGTCGTGCCGGAGAATGACGCGGCGGCGCTGACAGCGGCGTTGCAGCGGCTCCGCGATGATCGCGCGGCGCGGGAGACCCTCGGAGCCGAGGGCCGCAAGCGGGTAATGGATGAATTCGGAGATGCCGCGGTCGCGGCGAAGACGCTCAAGTTCTGGAAGGAGATGCGGGGATAGGCGGAGGGGCGCAGGGACGGAGAGGCGCAGGGACGAATGGAGATGTGGGGGTGGAGGCCACCGCCGTCACCCCGGCGCACGCCGGGGTCCAGGGGTCTGGATGCCGGCATTCGCCGGCATGACGCTCCGACCCGGAGAAGAGGGGATGGCAGCGGCGACCCGATCTGCAAGCCGGAACCTTTCCGAGCGAAGCGAGGGACCTACCCTGTCCTGGTCGGTGAACGGCATCGGTCCGCTAGAAGCATTGAAGCAGGTCCCTCGCTTCGCTCGGGATGACACTGCGGGGGTCCTTGCACTCCCTCCGTCCATCCCTCTCTGCGCCTCTCCATCTCTCCGCCCCTGCGCCTCTCCGTCCCTGCGCCCCTCCGCTACACCACCAGCCCCTTCTCCCGCCACTTCGCCGCTTCCTCCGGCGCCATCCGTACCGTGATCTCGAAGAACTCGCCGACCTGCTCCCGCTGCAGCACTTCCCCCACCCGGTAGATCGCCGCCATTGCGGCGCCGTCGGCGATCGGAAGCCGGAGCGTGATCGCCGGACGGGCATCCTGTTCCCGCTGGCACAGTTCAGTCTTTAACCCCGCGAGGCCATCGGTGCGCATCGTCGTCGCGAAGACGGCTCCCGGGTAGCGGTCCCGCACGCCACGCGCGAATTCGACGGCGTCGGCGACGGCATCCATCTTGTTGAAGACCGGGACCACCGGACGCCCGCTCAGTTTCAGATCGGCCAGCACCCCCTCCACCACCTCGAATTGTGCCGGCCAGTCGGGATGGCTCGCGTCCACCACATGGAGCAGCACATCCGCCTCGCCCACTTCCTCCAGCGTCGCACGGAAGCTCGCCACCAGATGGTGGGGGAGCTTGCGGATGAAACCGACGGTGTCAAAGACCCGGGCCCGATACCCTTCACCGATCTCTACCTCGCGGCTCAGCGTGTCGAGCGTCGCAAAGAGCCGGTCTTCGACCACGATGTCGTGGGCCCCGGAAAGCCCCCGCAGGATGCTCGACTTCCCCGCGTTGGTGTAGCCGACCAGCGCCGCGTCGAGCATCGGCGTCCGGCCGGCCCGGAGCACCGCCCGGTGCCGCGCCACGTCCCTCAGCTTCCCCCGCAGATGCTGGATCTTGGCGCGGATCATCCGGCGGTCGGTCTCCAGCTGGGTCTCGCCCGGACCCCGCAGGCCGATGCCGCCGCGGATGCGCGAAAGGTGGGTCCACATCCGCGTCAGGCGCGGCAGCAGGTACTGCAGCTGCGCCAGCTCCACCTGCAGCTTCGCCTCGTGGGTCCGCGCCCGGGTCGAGAAGATGTCGAGGATCACCTCGGCCCGGTCCATCACCCGCACCTTGAGCTCCCGTTCCAGGTTCGAGCCCTGCACCGGCGTCAGTTCGTCGTCGAAGATGACGAGTGTGGCCCCCTCGGCCGCGACCAGAGCGCCGAGCTCTTCGACCTTTCCTTCACCAATCATCGTGGCGGGATGGGGCGAAACCACCTGCTGGGTCAGCCGACCAACGACGACCGCGCCGGCGGTGTCGACCAGTCGGGCCAGTTCGGTGAGATGCTCATCGAGCAGACCCACCGCCGCCGAGCCCTTGCGGGGAGCGGCCACGAGGATGGCGCGCTCGATGGGGTCACGGATGTCGATCAGAGGACGGATGGGAGCCTTCGGAGGTCGTGGGTCATTGGTCGTGGGTCACTGGAAAGATAGTTCCGGTGAGAGTGCCATAGGAGGTGGGTCGCCTGCGTGGGGGTCGCCTGCGGCGACCCGAAAGTGGACTGGCTCAGGATCGGGGGTTGGGTCGCCGCAGGCGACCCCCACGACCTCATC
>JBIOIC010000210.1:0-3674 GCA_044449625.1 Gemmatimonadales bacterium
CGGCGTCGCACCGGCGATGATCATGTACTTCCTCGAGTTCTCGACGGCGGGGCGCTTCGCCTGGCTGATCTGCTTCGCCTACGTCGTCACCGCCGTGCTCCGCCTGGCGCGCTACAACGTGGTGGCGCACACCAAGCCGTCAACCGGCACCTGGTTCACCGGGCTTCCCTCCCCCGCGGCAGGGATGACGCTCGCGACCTGGTACCCGTTCAGTCAGACGGAGTTCTACCGGCAGCAGATCGCGCCGCTCAATCTGGCGCAGTCGGGATTGCCCGTGCTGATCATCCTCGCCGCGGTCCTGATGGTGAGCAACGTCAAGTATCCGCGCTTCCCCGCCGCCGGCTTCCGCTCGGTGACGGGGCTGCTCGGGACCGCCTTCACCCTCGTCTTCGTGATCGTCGGCCTGACCTGGCCCGAACACTTCTTTTTCCCGCTGGGCCTCGCCTTCATGGCCTTCGGGGTGATCCGCGCCGCGATCCTCGCGGTGCTCGAACGCCCCGATCCCCAGCCGGTCACGCCCGGGCTGCTGCCCGACGATGAGGACGACGACCTCGATGACGACCGCGTGAGCGCCCGCCAGGAGCATGAACTGTGACCTTCCGCATCCACATCCGGGTGATGCCTCGGGCCGGCCTGCTCGACCCGCAGGGCCAGGCGGTCGAACAGGCGCTGCACGCGCTCGGCTTCAGCGGCGCGGCGGAGCTGCGCATCGGCCGCTCGATCACCTTCACCCTGCGCGCCGCCTCCGCCGAGGACGCGGCCGCCAAGGGCCGGCAGATGTGCGAGAAACTCCTCGCCAATCCGGTGACCGAGGATTTCGAGCTTCAGGTGGAGGCCGCCTGATGCTCCGCGCCGCGGTGGTCCGCTTTCCCGGCAGCAACTGCGACCAGGACGTGCTGCACGCGGCTGCGCGCGCCGGAGCCGAGGCCTACTACGTCTGGCATCAGGATACCGACCTCGCCGGCGCCGATGCGGTGCTTCTCCCGGGCGGATTCAGCTACGGGGACTACCTTCGCTCGGGGGCCATCGCCCGGTTCAGTCCCGTGATGCAGGCGGTGCAGCGGCATGCCCGCGCCGGAGGGCCCGTGCTGGGGATCTGCAATGGCTTTCAGATCCTCTGTGAAGCGGGCCTCCTCCCCGGCGCGCTGGTCCGGAACGCGCGGCTCACTTTCGCCTCGCGTCCGGTGGCCGTTCGCGTCGAACGCACCGCGACCGCCTTTACCGGCGCCTACACCGCGGGGCAGCTGCTCCAGATGCCGGTGGCGCACGGGGACGGACGCTACACCGCCGACCAGGATACGCTTCGGCGCCTCGAGGCGGAGGGTCAGGTAGTGGTCCGCTACGCCGCTCCGTCCGAAAATCCCAACGGCTCGGCCAACGACATCGCCGGCATCTGCAACGCCGGCGGCACCGTGGTCGGGTTGATGCCCCACCCCGATCGGGCCGCCGACCCGCTGCTCGGCACCACCGATGGTCTCGGCTTCTTCACCTCGATGCTCGCGGGCGTACCCGCGGGAGGAGTCCGTTGATGCGTATCATCGCGCAGGTCGCACTCATCATGCTGTTGCCGGCGGCGGCCGCCGCCCAGCAGCCCACCACACCGCCGCCGGCCCCGACGACGCCGACGCCGGTGGTCGTGCCGGCTCCGGTCATCACCCCGGTCGATACCGCAACACCCCCCGCTGTCGCGGCACCGGCTGCGGCTGCTCCGGCGGACAGTATCGCGACGATCAAGCCGGGGATGACGCTGGCGGAGGTCGAAGCTGCTTGGGGCCGCGCGAGCACGAAACACGTCGTCGGTGGTCACATGTTCCTCTATTACACCAACGACTGCGCCAAGAGCTGCGGCACCCTGGACGTCGTGATCCTCGAGAACGGCCGGGTGACCGACGCGATCGTTCGGGCAAGCTATCACCGCTACGACGGCGTGTCCTCCTCCCCGGCGGGCCGCAAGCCGTCGTTCACCCCCCCGCCCGGAAACACGCCGTGAGCATCGAGAAGCCGAGCAAAGGCGAGGACGAGTACTTCGCGCGGCAGGACGCCGAACTGTTGCAGCACGAGCGCACCTCCCTGGCGGCCGATGCGGCCGCGGCGGAGCGGAAGAGCCATGAGGGCAAGTGCCCCCGCTGCGGCTACGACCTGACCACCGAGGACTACCACGGGGTGCAGGTGGATCGGTGCCATCACTGCGGCGGCATCTGGCTGGACGCCGGCGAACTCGACCAGGTGGCCCGGCACCACGATCCCGGACTTCTCACCCGCGTCTTCGTCGACCTCAGCAAGGCCCTGCGGGGCCAGCAGCGCCACGGGTGACGGCCGCAGCCGCCACGAGTCGCGCACAGCCCTTTACCGGCGATCCCCCGGTGACGATCGAGCTTGTCCGCGAACACAACCTCACCCCCTTCGAGTACGGCCGCATCCGCGAGATCCTCGGCCGCGCCCCGACCTTCACCGAACTCGGCGTCTTCTCCGCGCTCTGGTCGGAACATTGCTCCTACAAGCACTCCAAGCCGGTGCTGCGGAAGTTCCCGACCACCGGCCCCGCCGTGATCCAGGGGCCCGGTGAAAACGCCGGCGTGCTGCGACTGCCGAATGGATGGGCGGTCGCTTTCAAGGTCGAGTCCCACAACCATCCGTCGGCCGTGGAGCCCTATCAGGGAGCCGCCACCGGCGTCGGCGGAATCCTGCGCGATGTCTTCACCATGGGCGCCCGCCCGGTGGCGGTCCTCAACAGCCTCCGCTTCGGGCCGCTGGAGGAGGCGCGCAACCGCTATCTCTTTGCCGGTGTGGTCCGCGGCGTCGGTGATTACGGCAACTGCGTCGGCATCCCGACCCTGGGCGGCGAGGTGGACTTCGCCCCCGGGTACAGCGGCAATCCGCTGGTCAACGCGATGGCGGTGGGCCTGCTGAAGGAAGCGGACCTGATCACCGCGCGGGCCCACGGCGAGGGGAACATCCTCCTCACCATCGGCGCCCGCACCGGCCGCGACGGGATCCACGGGGCGAGCTTTGCCTCCGAAGAGATCTCGGAGAAGTCCGAGGCGCGGCGCCCTCAGGTCCAGGTGGGCGATCCCTTCACCGAAAAGCTCCTCCTCGAAGCGACGCTCGAACTGCGTGCCCGAGACCTGATGATCGCCATTCAGGACATGGGCGCCGCGGGGCTCACCAGTTCATCGGCCGAGATGGCGGCGCGCGGCGGGGTCGGCGTGGAACTTGAGACCGACAAGGTGCCGGTGCGGGAAGCGGGGATGACGCCGTACGAGATCCTGCTCTCGGAATCCCAGGAGCGGATGCTGGTGGTGGCGGAGCCGGCGCGGGTGGCGGCAATCCAGGAAGTGTGCGAACGCTGGGGTCTCCACGCCACGGCGATCGGCCAAGTTACCGGCGACGGAATGTTCCGCGTGCGTCACGACGGCATCGTCGTCGCCGACATCCCTGCGCAACGCCTGGTCGATGACGCACCGGTGTACCACCCGGAAGCGCGCGAGGGAGCCGATGCGCCACGCCGGCGCGCCCTCCGGCCCGCCAGCCGCACCTCCACGGATCTCGGCGCCGCCCTTTCCCTGCTCCTCGATACCCCCGCCATCGCGAGCAAGCGCTGGGTCTTCGAGCAGTACGACTCGACGGTGCAGGCCAACACGGCTCTGGGGCCGGGAGGCGATGCCGGAGTCTTC
>JBIOIC010000211.1:0-3674 GCA_044449625.1 Gemmatimonadales bacterium
ATCGCCTACGACCGGAGCAGCGACCGGATCATCTCCGGCTGCGGCAAGACCACCACGGTGGTGGATCCCGCCAGCGGCAAGGTCGTGGCGACGATCCCGAACGGCGACGGCGTCGATGCCCTCGGCTTCGATCAGTCCCAGGGCCTGATCTACATCCCCGCCGGACGGGACAGCAACGTGACCGTGGCCCATGAGGACTCGCCGGACAAGTACACCGTGGTCGCCACGGTCCCGACGATGCGCGGCGCCAAGACGATCGCGGTCGATCCGGTGCGGCACATCGCCTATCTCTTCCAGCCCGAGTATGGTCCGCCGCCGGCTCAGGCGCCGGGTGCTCCCGCGCCGAGCGAAGGGCGCCGCGGTCCCCGCGGGCCGGTGATCGCCAGCTGGTTCTTCGTCATCACCCACTGACCCCGCGCCGGGGCCGCGAACAGAGCGAGCGGGACGCCCGCCGGCTGGTGGACGTCCCGTTCCTCGTCGTGCAATTTTGAGGAGTCCGCTTTCCCCACTACGAGCCACGAGTCTCCCCATGACAATCGCCGATTCGCTCCTCGCCGAGTTCGACCACGAGGCCGCAACCACCCGCCGGCTCCTCGAACGGGTCCCCGACGGTAAGGGTCCTTGGAAGCCCCATCCAAAGTCGTTCCCCCTCGGCCACTTGGCCCAACTCGTCGCCACTATGCCGGGCTGGCTGGTCCATATGCTCCAGAAGCCGCATCTCGACCTCGCCACCTACCCCGGTTACACCTTCGAGACCACCGCGCGGCTGCTGGAGCTGTTCGACCACTCGGTCGGCGATGGGCGGGAGGCCATCGCCGGGGCCAAGGACCCGATCTTTGCCGAACCCTGGTCGCTCAAGCACGGTGACCTGGCGCTCTTCACCCTGCCGAGGATGACGGTGGTGCGGACTCACATTAATCACTTCGTGCATCACCGCGGCCAGCTCACCGTCTACCTCCGGTTGCTCGACGTGCCGATCCCCTGCATCTACGGACCGACGGCGGACGAGAAGGTCTGAAACGGCCGCCGGCAGGTCCGCTGTGGTACCGCGCGCGGAGAGACGAGAGACAGGCAACGGGTGCTCAGACGCTCAGAAACGCGTGGACGAGCTTCCTCCCCACGGCGCGAGAGATCGCGGCGACGAGGATCTTTACCCACTTGGCCAGGGCAAGCCTGTCTGGCGAGATTAACGGCGCATTCGCGTCGCGTACGCCGCTGGACTCCGCCCCACCAGCGCCTTGAAGTCCTTGATGAAGTGGGCCTGATCGAAGTAGCCGAGTTCCGCTGCCAGACGGGACCACCGCGCCACCTCTCCCGCCGCGATCCGATCCAGGGCCTCCAGCAGGCGGTACCGCTGGATCATCCACTTTGGATTCACCCCCACATACTTGCTGAAAAGCCGCTGCAGCGATCGCAGAGTGACCCCGAATCGCGCCGTCACATCTTCCACCCGGGTAATGCCGTGATCGGCCACGATGGCGGTGGTCACCGCCGTGACCAGTTCCAGCTGCGGATCGTCTCCGGGATGTCGGTCAAGCAGAAATCGGTCCATCAGGTCCATCATCTCCGCAACTGCGTCGTCCCCTTCCTCGTCGCCTTCATTCATCGCCCGAAGCGCCCGCTGGCCCAGGACCCGGAGCACCGCCCCCATCGCCTTTCCATCGGTACCGAAGGCTCGGGCAAGCGGGAGGGTGCGGTTGGTGAAGGTCGAGACCGGGAACCTGATGAAGGGATAGAGCCCTCCGGGACGGAACTTGACGCCGAAGACGTGGCCCAGGCCACGGATCGTGCGGACGAACCGGCCGGTGGGCACTCCGTGGAGCACTGACTTCCGCCCCTCGGTGATCCAGTGGATTGCCGGATGGGGGAGCGTCTCTGCCGTCGCAGGCGGGAGCCCCCGCTGGTCCCACCGAACCACCCAGTAGTGTTCCACGAAGGGCCGAAGGTCGGCGGCCGCGAGGCTCCGCCGGTGCCCGGGGGTGGGCCGGTCAGGATTCCGGTCGAGGATTCCCCGCGGAGGCGGAGCGTTCGGTCGCTGCATCGAGGCCCGGCTTTCCGGCGAACAAGGTGTCGCGTTCTTACTATATCATAAGAGACCTCGGCGCTAAGATGTCCCTGTCACTCCTCGGACCTCGTACCCCGCACCTGAGGAATCAAGACATGCTATCCCGCCGAGAGCTTCTCACCCGCACCGGTCTTGGTGCGCTCGGGCTTGTCATCGTCCCGAAGATGCTCGAAGGGCTCGCCGTCCGTCCGGCCCGCATCCCCTCCATTCCACTCCAGCTTCCAGGACGACCCATGAGCACACGCGCCACCGGCCCCTTCGACGTTACGCTCAAGCCGCTCGATCCCTACAACAAGTCTCCGGACGCCGGGCTCGGCCGGATGTCCATTGACAAGCAGTTTCACGGCGATCTCGAAGCCACCAGCCAGGGAGAGATGCTCACCGCGATGGGCGGGGTGAAGGGCTCCGCCGGCTATGTCGCGGTCGAGCGGGTGACCGGGACCCTGTGCGGCAAGGGCGGGAGCTTCGTGCTCCAGCACAACGCCACTATGGCCCAGGGCGCCCACACACTCAACATCATCGTGGTCCCCGATTCGGGGACCGGCGATCTCGCGGGACTCACCGGCAGGATGAACGTCATCATTGCCGACGGAAAGCACTCGTACGAGTTCGAGTTCGAGGCGGCGAAGGAGAGCTGAGCAAGTCCTCGGGAGATGAACGCAGCGGGACGGTGAGATGGCGCTCTTCCCCTTGCCGATCCCCTGCATCCATGGGTCGGCCACGGACGAAAGGGTCTGAGGGGGCCGCCGGCGGGTCCGTTCGCTTAACTTTGGCCCATGTCGAACTCCGAACTCATCGGCCCCGACGGCGACGCCGCAGACGCCGCGTTCCTGGATCGCATTCGGGACACGATCGCCCTGCTCGAGGCGATCGTGCTCGACCGGGGACTCCTCGCGACCCTTCCGCGCGAGGACTACGAACGACTGGTGACCGCCGTCGAGCTGGTCTATCACCCCGACATCGTCGCGCGCCGGCGGCTGGTCAAGGCCACGGTCCGCCAACGGAAAGCGGAGAAGACCCGGCGGGAGGAGAGCGTCCTCCACCAGACCGGCATCCGGGAACTCCGCCGGAAGCCGGTCTTCACCACGCCGAACGTCTTCCCGCCAGAGGGCTTTGCCCAGGCCGACCGCACCGACGAACCCGATTTCCGCGAGGCAATCGAGCCGCAACATTGCTACATCTGCAAGCAGGACTTCACCGCACTCCATCATTTCTACGACCAGCTCTGTCCCTCCTGCGCGGTGTTCAACTTCCAGAAGCGCACGGAGCTCGCCGATCTCACGGGGCGCGTGGCCCTCCTGACCGGCGGCCGGGTCAAGATCGGCTATCAGGCGGGATTGAAGCTGCTCCGCTCTGGCGCCACGCTTATCGTCACCACCCGTTTTCCCCGTGATTCGGCCGCGCGCTACGCTCGCGAGCTCGATTTCGCCGAATGGGGAGACCGCCTGGAGATCTTCGGACTCGACCTGCGGCACACGCCAAGCGTGGAGGCGTTCTGCCATCACATCCTGACGACCCGTGACCGGCTCGATTTCATCATCAACAACGCCTGCCAGACGGTGCGGCGTCCGCCGGACTTCTACGCCCACATGATGGAACACGAGACAGC
>JBIOIC010000212.1:0-3652 GCA_044449625.1 Gemmatimonadales bacterium
ACGATGTCGGCCCGCCCTTCCAGTATCGGCGCGACCAGCGCCGGCACGTCGGCCGGGAGGTATTGCAGGTCGGCTGGGTAGAAGACGTGAACCCGTCCCCGGGCCGCCTCGCCGGCCGAGCGGAGCGCGTCGGCGATCCCCCGCTGGCGGCGGTGCGTCACCACCTTGAGGAACGGATGGCGCCCCTCCAGGGTCCGAAGCACTCCGCCGGTCGCGTCGCCCGAACCGTCGTTGACGACGATTACCTCGAAGGCGAATCCGGCCGATCCGAGCGCTTCGGCGCACTGGCGAAGGAATTCGGGAAGGTTCTCGGCCTCATCCTTGGCCGGGACCAGGAGACTGACATCCACAGGCGTGATCATACGCGCTTCCTCATCCGCGCGGGAAGAATGCCGAGCTGGTCACGGTACTTGGCCACCGTCCGGCGGGCGATCTGGATGCCCTGCTCCTGGAACAGGTGGACGATCTGCTGGTCGGTCAGCGGGCCGGCGGCGCTTTCGTCGGCCACAAGTTTCTGGAGCTTGGCCTTGATGGCGCGGGCGCTCGCATCTTCACCCGACGTGGTGCCGAGGGCGCTGGAAAAGAAGAACTTGAGGGGAAAGACGCCGCGCGGGGTCTGGACGAACTTGTCGTTGGTCACCCGGCTGACGGTCGATTCATGCATATCGATGACCTCGGCCACTTCGCGCAGGGTGAGCGGCTTCAGGAACTCGACCCCCTTCTCGAAGAACTCATGCTGCCGGTCGACGATGAAGTGCATCACTTTGAGCATCGTCTGGCGGCGCTGTTCGATGGCCTGGATCATCCACTGGGCGCTGTTGAGCTTGGCCGAGATGAACTCCTTCTGCTCGGCGTCCATCCCCTTCTTGTCCCGCGCCACGTCCTGGTAGGCCCGGCTCAGGCGGAGACGGGGGACGCCGCCGTCGTTCAGCCAGATGCGGTACTGGCCGTCGACCTTGTCGACGATCAGATCGGGAATCACATAGGTGTCAAGCCGGGCCGAGTAACGCAGCCCCGGCTTCGGATCAAGCCGCGCCAGGTGATCGGTGGCCGCCTGCACCTCCGCCGGCTCCACCCCGAAGCGGCGGCCGAGGTCGGCCCACTTGTGCGCCACGACGTCCGCGAACGCCTCGGCCACCAACTTGTAGGTCAGGCCGTCCTGCTCCCCCTTGTCGGTGAGTTGGAGCAGCAGGCATTCCCGAAGATCCCGGGCGGCGACCCCCGGCGGGTCCAGCCGCTGGAAGATGCCCAGCATCTCCTCCCCTTCGGCAGTGGTAAAGGGTGGCACCGCCGGCCTCGTGCGGTCCCCCTCCTCTTCCTCCGTCTCCGCGGAGTGCCCGGCGAGGAGTTCGTTGGCGCCGACGAGGATCTCGTCGACCGTGGAAGCGAGGTAACCGTCGTCGCCGAGCGATCCGAGGAACTGCTCCGCCAGCAGCCGCTGGCGGGGCGTCAGTTCGATCAGGTCGAGCTGCTCCCGCAGGTGATCGTCGAGATCGTGCTGATCCACCGTGACCGGTTCGGTGAACTCCCGTTCCTCGTACGCCCCGGCCTGCGCTCCGCCGACATCGAAGCCGTTCAGGAGGATCTCCTCCCAGTCCATCTCATCTTCCTTCTTCGTCTCTTCCTTCTGCTCGACCGCGGTCTCCTCGGGCGGCAGCTCCTCGTCTTCGGGCTCCAGCAGCTCCAGGAACGGATTGGCCATCAGCTCCTGCTTCAAGTGCTGCTGCAGGTCCATCATCGGCATGTAGAGCAGGTCCATCGCCTGGTACAGGCGCGGATTGATCCGGAGCTCCTGGCGGAGCCCCGTGTGCTGAGAGAGGCCCGTCCTCAACCGGTGCGCTCCATCAATCGGGTGCGGAGACGATTGGTCAGGGTCGGTCCGAAGTAGAGCTGGGAGACGCGGTCGTCGAAGATCAGCTCCTGGACCGTTCCCTCCACCTGCACCCGGCCGTCAAACATGATGTAGGCCCGGTCCACGATGTCGAGGGTCTGTTCGACGTTATGGTCGGTGATCAGCACGCCGATCCCGCGGTGGCGCAGCCCGGCGACGATGGTCTGGATGTCGTGGACGGCGATCGGATCGACCCCGGCGAACGGTTCGTCGAGCAGCATGAACTTGGGGTCGGTTACCAGCGCCCGGGTGATCTCCAGCCGGCGGCGTTCTCCGCCCGAGAGGGCGTACGCCTTGCTGGTGCGCAGGTGCTTGATCGAGAGTTCGTCAAGCATCCGCTCCAGCCGCTTGCGCCGGTCCTCCGAGGAGAGCGGCAGGGTCTCGAGGATGGCCATGATGTTCTCTTCCACGGTGAGCCGCCGGAAGATCGACGGCTCCTGGGCCAGGTAGCCGATGCCGGCGCGGGCCCGCTGGTACATCGGCGCACGGGTCAGATCGCGCCCATCGAGCGAGACATTCCCCGCATCGGCCAGGATGAGGCCGGTGAGCAGATAGAACGTGGTGGTCTTCCCCGCCCCGTTCGGGCCGAGCAACCCCACGATCTCTCCCTGCCGGACTTCGACGCTCACGTCGTTGACGACGGTGCGGCGCTTGAAGCTCTTGCGAAGGCCGCGACCCGCCAGGATGCTCGGCCGTTCGACGACGACCGGTGCGCCGCCGCTTCCGCGGCGGAAGGCGGCGCGCGCCGAAGCGAGCAGCATATTCACCGCGTCGGCCCGGTCGGCATTCACGATCGCCCACCAGGCGGGAACGGCCGTGACGATCGGATCGTCGGCCGGTTCGATCGGCGCGATCCAGCCACCATCAGCAAGACGGGGGAGGATCGATTGCCGGAGGGTCTCCCGAATCTGGTCGCTCCCGAGATCGACCTGGGCGATCCCGGTCTCGCCTCCAGTCGCGGCCCCGTACGCTTCCCGGAATGCGATGACCAGGGCCGAGAGCGATGCTCGCCCCGCGGCGTCCGCCACGCCGACCAGCGCGGCCAAGGCCATCGAGAAGGCGGGGTCGCGCTCGGGAAGGAGCTCGGAGGACGGTGCGCTCATCGGGTCTTCCCCGTCCGAGTCGTGTCCCCCTTGGCGGAGTCGGCGCGGGTCGAATCCGCCGGCGGGCACTTCGGCTCGATCTGGACCCCGTCCACCTTGCCGTGCACCTCTACCCGTTCGACGTCGTTCGACACCCCGGCGCGGAATCGGAGCACGATACGATCGCCCCGGACGTAGCTCACCGCCGCGCGGCCGCACTCGACGTTACCGGAGAGGACGTGATACGACCGGGCGTGCGATCGGGCCTCCACGCGCTGCAGCGACGACAGCTTCTTGCCCGCCGAATCCCGCGAGGTGAACTCGGCCACCACCGTATCGCCCCAGAGCTGGTCCCGCTCGTGGGTCACCGTATCGGGGGCGCTCCCCACCCACGCGGTGCCGAAGGCGCGCGCTTCCTTCAGTCGCTGGTCAGGGGTGTCGATGGCGAGAGAATCGGCCTTGATCTCCCGGTCGGGCGCGATGGCGTGGGGCCGGATGCTGTCGCCCCAGGCGAGCGTCTGCGCCAGTTGCTGGTGCGCAAGCGCGAGATCGATGGTGTCGGCAACGAGATCCCAGTCGGGATTCACCGCGTGCGACTGCCCGGTCGCGCGCACGCCGGAGAGCTGGCTCTTGGTGAGCCGCAGGTCGATCTTCCGTCCGGTCAGCGTGAACGCGGTGC
>JBIOIC010000213.1:0-3643 GCA_044449625.1 Gemmatimonadales bacterium
CGGCATGGTGGAGCGGGAAAGTTCCCCGGTCGGCGCCCGCGCTCTTCGCCCCCTCTCCTTATCACCTCCTCACCTCCTCTTCTCCTCTTCTCATCACCCCCGCCTCGCCTCCTCCCCTCCTCCCCGGTAGCTTCCCTGCATGACCGACGCCTCCACCCGCGATACCGTGAGCCTGGCGCTCGCCGGCCTCCTCCTCATTGCCCTCGTCGCAGGGGTGCGTGAGGTGCTGTCGCCACCGGTGGTCTTTCTCCTGTTCGGCTTCACCCTCTGGCCGCTCCGTGCCCGTCCCGGCGTGATCACCGCGCTGCTGGCCGGCGGAGCGCTCACCCTGCTCTGGCTGCTCGGCAGGTACGGCGTTTTCATCGGCCCCTTCGCCCTGGCCTTCGTGCTCGCCTATCTCATCGCGCCGGCCGTGGAACGAGTCGAGGGCTGGGGGCTCCGCCGGGCGTGGGCCATTCCCGCCGTGCTGATCCCGCTGGTGGGCGTAGTCGTCGGGCTCGCGGTGCTCGCGGGACCCCAAGTCGCCGATCAGGCGTCGGCCATCGTCGACAAAGCACCCCGCCTGGTGGCGACGGTGCTCACCTGGCTGGACGGCGTGCGCGCGCATCTGGCCACCTGGACCCTCCTCAGCGTACGCCAGCGGGCCTGGCTCGCCGGATTGAATGCCGACCAGCTGACCCTGCTGCTGCAACAGCACGCGAGCGACATCCTGACGATGGTGGGCGGCTGGGCGCTGGGGCTGGCACGCCAGGTCGGGACCATCTTCGGCATCATCGGGTATCTCTTCATCACGCCGGTCGTGCTGTTCCACCTCCTCCGGGCCTGGCCCCGCATCGTGGCTTTCCTGGGCGACACCATCCCGCCGGCCAGGCGGGAGCCGATCCGCCGCTTCGTCGCCGAGTTCGATGGCTCGCTGGGGCGCTACGTGCGCGGGGCACTGACCGAGGCGGTGCTCATCGGCGTGATGACCCTCGTCGGCCTCGGCCTGACCGACGTCCCCAACGCACTCCTCCTCGCCGTCATCACCGGGATCTCGACCTTGATCCCGTACCTCGGGCTCGTGGTCGCGGGGGTGCTCTCGCTGGTCGTGGCCCTCACGATGGACGATCCGGCGAGCGGACTCCTCCGGGTGACCCTGGTCTTTACCTTCGTCCACATCATGGACGGTTCGGTGATGGGCCCGCGGATCGTCGGCGACTCGGTGGGGCTCCACCCGGTGTGGATCATGATCGCGCTGGCGCTGAGCGGCGCCTTCTTCGGATTCATCGGGCTCGTGATCGCGGTGCCGCTCGCCGTCCTGGTGAAGATGATCGGCGTCCGCGCGCTGGCGCGCTACAAAGCCGGTCCCGCCTATGCCGGCGCCAGTGCCCCGTGACGGACGTCTGCCGGGTCTCGTGAGCGGAGCACGGCGGCCATGACGGTGAACGACTCCTACCAGACGTTCGTCCTGGAGCAGCTCGGCCGGGTGGCCGAGGGGATCCGGGGCAAGGCGATGTTCGGCGGCGTCGGGATCTATGCCGGAGCCCACTTCTTCGCCCTGCTGGCCCAGGACACCACCTACTTCAAGGTGAACGACAGCAATCGCTCCGACTTCGAAGCGCTGGGGATGGGGCCGTTTCGTCCCTTCGGCGACGGGGGCGAGGTGATGCAGTACTACGAACTCCCGGCCGACATCCTCGAGGATCACGATCGGCTGGCGGAGTGGACCGAGAAAGCGATCGCGGTCGCCGTGGCGGCCAAGCGGCGCGGGAAAAAGAGATAGCGGCGCTGACGCGCTCGACCGGACTTAACAGCGCCTGATTCTGCCGTCTACGTTACGAGCGCCGTCCGCCGAACTTCCCGAACGGCGCCTTGAGAGATTGCTGGCGTTGTACCTCGAGCCGATGGAGTCCGCAGATGCGCATTCGTACTGTCGTTCCTGCGCTGGGATTGGTGATCTTGCTCAACGGCTGCCTGGTGGGTCCTCCCGCCGGCGTTGTCGTGGCGGTTCGCCGCCCGCCCCCCGATCGCATTGAGATCATCAATGCCCGGCCCGGACCGGAGTTCGTCTGGATCCGCGGGCATTGGAACTGGGCCGGTGGCGACTATGCCTGGGCGGGCGGCAGGTGGGAGCGTCCCATTCGCGGAGGCCGCCGCTACGAACAGGGTCGCTGGCGGCACTACCGCGGCGGGTACGTCTGGGTCGAAGGCGGCTGGCGATAAGCCGCTCAAGTGGTGAGAAATGGCCCGATGCCCTGCCCAGAGCATCGGGTCATTTTCTTCCGCAGCTATTTGCTTGTTGTAACACTGATCCACAGGATCGTGAAGAAACCTGTCATCTTTCCGGCCTCCCCCGAGGGCGGAACTTGGTGTACTATTGGGAAACAGTTGTCCCCGGCCCCCGCATCTTAGAAGGCCCGAGTTGACCACCGAGCGTACAGTCACTTTCCCCAGCCGAGCTGCGGCGGCCTTCGTCCAGGAGGTCAAGACGCGCGTGGGGGAGTACTTCGACTCCACCGGGCGGTCCACCAAGGCCGACTGGCGGATGATCGCGCGCATCTTCACCGCCCTTGGGCTCTGCTTCATCCCCTACGCCCTGATCCTCTCGAATCGCTTCTCCGCGCTCGAGATGTTGGGACTGGCGCTGGTGATGGGCGTCGGGCTGGCGGGGATCGGATTCGGGATCTCCCATGATGCGCTGCACGGCGGGCTCTCATCGTCCAACGCCGTCAACTATCTGTTCGGACTGACCTTCGATCTGCTGGGCGCCAACGGCTATATGTGGAAGATCACCCATAACGTGGTCCACCACACTTATACGAACATCCAGGGGATCGACGAGGACCTTGAGGTCTCACCACTGCTCCGGCTCTCGCCCCGCAGTGAACACAAGCCGTTCCACCGCTACCAGCACCTCTACGCCTTCGCCGCCTACAGCTTCTCAACGATCTTCTGGGTCTTCGTCAAGGACTACAAGTATTTCCTCGCCAAGGACATCGGCCCGTACCAGGACAAGCACCACCCCTGGCACGAGTGGGCCGTGCTCATCGGCGGGAAGCTGGCCTACTACAGCTGGGCGATCGTGATTCCGCTCGTCGTGCTCACGATCCCCTGGTGGCAGACGCTCATCGGCTATGTGGTGATGAACCTGACCGCCGGGCTCATCCTCGGCGTGGTATTCCAGCTGGCGCACGTCGTGGAGGGGGTCGACCACCTCGCCCCCGACGGTGAGGGGCGGATGGAGTACACCTGGTTGGCGCACGAGATGATGACCACCGCCAACTTCGCGCCGACCAATCGGTTGCTGACCTGGTACGTGGGGGGGCTCAATCACCAGATCGAGCACCACCTCTTTCCCAAGATGTGCAGCGTCCACTACCCCGAGATCCGGCCCATCGTGCAGGACGCCGCGCGCAAGCACGGCATCCCCTACAACGAGGCGCCCACGCTCTTCGCCGCGATGGGGTCGCATTACCGCACCCTCAAGAAGTACGGGCAGGGCTACCGCGAGGAGGCCCCGGCGGCGGTGAGGCCTCAGGCGGCGGCGCAGGTGCCGATCGGGGTGTAGGCGACCGGGAGACGGGAGACGGGAGACGGGGCGAAGCTCGACACGAGCTCTCGCCCCGTCAATCGTCAGGGGGTGGTTGACGTCTCCCCCGAAAAG
>JBIOIC010000214.1:0-3616 GCA_044449625.1 Gemmatimonadales bacterium
GACCAGTAGACGACGCGGTGGGGGACGCCGTCGACCGCGAACTCCCAGTCACGGAACTTTCCAATCAGGATTGGGGAGTCGGTCAGGATGTCGATGGTCGGGGCGAAGAAGGTTTCCGGATCGATCGTCGGTTCGAGGCCGGTCGCGGCGTCCCACCCCTCGGGGAGTTCAAGGGTCAGGTGGGCCGGGGCGACTGTTTCCCCCACCACATAGAGGAAGCTCTGGGGCCCTCCAACGAGCCCGCCGGCCCGGGCGAGGAAGGGACGCCAGGCGGGGCGGAAGCTTTGTGGTGGCGGGAGGTGGAGGTGGTAGCGGACGATGGCGCGCCCCCCCGGTGCGGAGACCCGCCAGAGGGCGCTGTCGGCCCGGGTGACGACGGCGGGGCCGGCGGCGGTCTCGACTCTGAGCCCCTCGACGAAACGCCAGTAGCGGTCGTCGTACTCCGGGTGCTTCACCATCGCGAGGCTGAAGGTGTCGGGGAGATTTGCCAGCCGGATCTCGACGCTGTAGCCCGAGAGGTCAGTGGAATCGACCTGGAGGATGTAGTGCACGATCGGCTGATCGTGCGCGTAGCGTACCTCTACCGCATCGGCCGGGCGCTGGAGGGGATTCTGGGCGCTGGCGGCGGGGGCCCACGCAACGCAGACGGCGAGCAGGACCAGGTACCGCGATTGGGCACTGCGCTGGAGGGGCGGGAGGATTGACACCCCGAAAAGGTGGATGGATGGGGCGCGCGAAGCCAGTAGCGTGCATCTCTCCGCCCCCGATTGCGCCCGGGGGAGGTCCGGGTAATACTTAGATAATGAAAGCACTGACCGAATCGGTCCTTGAAACCTCTCTTCTGGTGGCCCGGCTCATCCGGACCGAGGCCCGCCGCAGTCGTCCCGCCGGGCTCTCGCTCTCCGAGTTTCGTGCCCTCGGCTACTTGAGCGGCTATCCCGATTCGACCCTGACCGATCTCGCCGATTATCTCGGCCTCCAGCTTCCGACGGCCTCGAAGGTCGTTGATACGCTCTTCAAGAGCGGCGACCTCACCCGGCGGGAGGACGCCGTTGATCGGCGCCGGAGCCGACTGGCGTTGACCGAGGCCGGCACGACCCGGGTCGCCATTGCGATGGAGACGGTCCGCACCCATCTGGGCCAGCGCCTCGCTGGCATGAGCGCCGCCGACCAGCGGGTGGTCACCCGCGCGATGGAGATCCTGGGGCCTTTGGTAGGCCCGACTCCGCAGTCGGACGCACCGCACGCGGTTGTTCACCCGTCCACTCGTTCACCCGCTCCCTATGCCCGCTGAGCGCGCCGCTCCGGGGAAGTGGACCGTCACGGGGACGGTGCTCACGGCGACGATGATGGCGGTGCTCGACTCGAGCATCGTGAACGTGGCGCTTCCCAATATGGCCGGGACCCTTGGCGCCACGATCGAGGAGATCACCTGGGTCATCACGGCCTACATCCTGGCCAACGTCATCGTGATGCCGATCGTCGGGATGCTCTCCGCGCACCTCGGCCGGAAGAACATCTACATGGCGAGTGTCGCGCTCTTCACGCTGGCCTCAATGGGGTGCGGCGCCGCGACCAACATGCCGCTGATCATCCTCTGCCGGATCATCCAGGGGTTGGGGGGCGGCGTGATGATCACCGTCTCTCAGGCGATCCTGCGGGAGACCTTTCCGCCGGAGGAGCAAGGCCTCGCGATGGGGATCTACGGAATGGGGGTCGTGCTCGCCCCCGCCTTCGGCCCCACCCTCGGCGGGTGGCTCACCGACACCTACTCCTGGCCTTGGATCTTCTACATCAACGTCCCCATCGGGGCCATCAACGTCTTCCTGGTGCAGCGCTATATCATCGATCCCCCTTACCTGCGCCACGATCGGGGCCCGATCGATTTCCTCGGCGTCGGTCTGCTCACGGTCGGACTCGGCGCCTTCCAGTTGATGCTGGAAAAAGGACAGGACGCCGACTGGTTCCAGTCGTCGTACATCGTCTGGCTCGCCGTCATCGCCGTGGTGGGGATGGCCATCTTCATCTGGCGCGAACTCACCACCGATCATCCAGCGGTCAACCTTCGGATATTGAAGAACGGCCCCTTCAGCGCCGCGACGTCGCTCGGCGGCATCCTGGGGATGGGCCTGTACGGCTCCCTCTTCATCCTTCCCCTCTTCCTGCAGAACAACCTCGGCTACCCCGCGATGAAGGCGGGCCTGGCGCTGATGCCGCGGAGCCTCGCGATGGCGGTGGGGATGCCGCTCGCCGGACGCTTCTACAACAAGATCGGGCCCAAGGTGCTGATCGGGAGCGGGCTCGTGGTGAGCGCCTACTCCTTCTGGGGCTTGGGCCAGCTCACCCCCCAGACCGGCTTCTGGGATGTTTTCATTCCCCAGGTGTGGCAGGGCGTCGGCTTCAGTCTCCTCTTCGTCGCGCTCTCCACCGCCGCCCTCTCCACCATTGACCGGCGCCAGATGACCGCCGCCACCGGACTCTACAACGTGGTCCGGCAGGTCTTCGGGAGCGTCGGCATTGCGATCGCGGCGGTGGAGATCACCGGCGGGGTGGACCGCTCCTATGCGGTGCTTACCGAGCACGTCACGTTGTACGATCCAGCCACCCGGCACTGGCTCGCGATGGTGACAGGCGGGATGCAGCGCTTCGGCGCCTCGGCCTCGATGGCGCGGGAGAAGGCGCTCGCGCTCCTCCACGGCGATCTGATGTCCCAGGCCGCGGTCATCGCCTACAATCACGTTTTCCTGCTCATCGCGATCTCATTCGTCGTCTCGCTCCCCCTCGTCCTCCTCATCAAGAACGGGGATGCGACCGAGGCGGCCGAGGTGATGATGGATTGACAGGCGATCGAGGGCTCAAGCCCTCACTCGGCCTGCGCGTCCTGAAGGACGCTAGTGTTGGCGTGTTTCCTCTATTCCCGCGTCTCCCCGCCATCCGTCGATCGCTTGCTCCGGATGATGTGTTGGCTGACTCCGGAGGTAGGCCCGCACCCCATCGATGTCGGATGGTGTGATGGTCTCCAGATTGTAGCCTTGGGCCCATCGGATCACGCCAACGTTGTCTTTGAATGCCACCCGGGCGCTCCCTCCCTTCAGCCGTTGGATGAGCCGAGGCAGCGGGGTTTGTGGGTCAGCTGCGAGAAGGAGGTGGAGGTGGGTGCTGACCGCGCCGATCTCCAATATTCGGGCACGCTCCTCCAGGGCGACGTGTCGAAGGTATCGACAGAGAAATTCGGCCAGTCGGGCGGTGACCGACGGCTCCCGGTCACGCGTGGTCCAGACTAGGTGGTAGTAGAGGCGATGGCGCATGCCATATACTGGCGACGCGACCGGTCCGGGATATCATCATTTCTGTGCGCCGAGTACCCTTTAGGGTCCGACGACCGAGTGAGGACTTGAGCCCTCGACTGAGAGGCGGGCCTCGGGCGCCGGTGCGGGCGACCCACACCGCGCCGAGTACCCTTTAGGGTCCGATGGCCGAGTGAGGGCTTGAGCCCTCGACCGAGGGGGTGAGGCCCTTGACGCGGAGGCGGTCGAGCGGACCTTGAGAAGCCCGTCGTCACCCGTCACCCGTCACCCGTCACCCGTCACCCGTCACCCGACCCCCTCCCCATGCC
>JBIOIC010000215.1:0-3598 GCA_044449625.1 Gemmatimonadales bacterium
ATGACGATGGGTGGGGTCGAGGCGTTGGCTGCCGAAGTGGGGATCGCGCCGGGATTGGTGAAGGCGGCCGCCAAGTCGATGGCGACGCCGAGCGGCGGGCCCGTCGCCCCGATCAAGTGGAGCCGGGTCCTCGGCGCGCCGACCACCCTCCTCCATGAACGCGAGATCGACGGCGAGCTCCCCGAATCGGAGTTCCCCGTCCTCGTGGAGGAGATCCGCCGGATCCTCCAGAACGTGGGCCAGGTGAGTCAGCTGGGGCGTTCGTTCTCCTGGCAGGTGACCCACAGCGCCGGGATGCGGCGAGACATGCAGGTGGCGGTCTCGGTCCGGAGCGGGAAGACCAAGATCACCGTGCGGGAGAACCTGGCGCCGGTCATCGGCGTCACCGTCGGCGCGCTCAACGCCCCGCTGGCGCTCATCGCGGTCATCCCGGTCTGGCTCGGGCTCACCTACCTGACGGCGCGGACCTTCTATCAGCGGAACGTCGCCAAGCGGCAATACGAGTTCGGACAACTGGCGGATCGATTGGCGGAGCTGACCGCCGAGCTGGTGGCCGACCAGCGCCGGGCCCTTCGATCAGGGAGGTGACCTGATGACCCAACTCGCTCTCGGGGCTCCGATCGACGAGCTCCTCGACCGGCTCTATGCCGTCAGCGCTGGGCAGGGGGAGGCGATGGGGGCGTACTTCTCCGCCCGCGCGGCCGCCGGCACCCTCGATTGGAACGGTTTTGACGAAGAGGCGAACCGCTTCCTGGAAGACAAGCTGGTCGCGCTGGATCGGGAGAAGGCCGAGTTCTGCTATCAGGTCTGCCGAGCGCTCCGGGCCACCCGGGTGGTCGAGGTTGGAACCTCGTTCGGCGTCTCGACCCTCTTCCTTGCCGCCGCGGTGCGGGACAATCTCGCTCCGAAGGGGACGGGCGGCGGGGTGATCGGCACCGAGTATGAGCCGAAGAAGGCGAAGGCCGCCTGGGCCAACTTTGCCGTGGCCGGCCTCTCGGAGTGGATCGACCTGCGGGAAGGAGACCTGCGGAAGACACTGGTGGACGTCGGTGGGCCGGTGGATTTCGTGCTGATCGACATCTGGACCCCGATGGCCCGCCCGGCACTTGAGCTGGTGGCGCCCCGGCTCCGCGAAGGGGCCGTCGTCATCTGTGATAACACCGCCCAGTTTCGCGAAGCGTATCGGGACTACTTCGATTTCATCGCCGATCCGAAGAATGGCCTCCGTACGGTGACGCTCCCCTTCGAGGGGGGCCTCGAGTTCACCGTTCGGGCCCCCTGACCGACGGAGCGTCGCCGTGCCTCCCCTGACCCGGACCCGCGCTTTCCTGGTGCTCTATGTCACCCTCGGCGTGGTGATCGCCATCGAGAGCCTGCAGACCGTCACCGCCGCGCTCCACGGGGGCTTGAATCATCACGACCACTTCCACGCCCTGGTCCTGGGTACCGCAGAGACGATCTCGGCCGTCGTCTTCCTCATTCCCCGGATGATGCGCCAGGGCGCCCTCGCCCTCCTCATCATCTTCGCCCTCGCCTTCGGGATCCATCTCATCGACGGCCGGGCCAATCTCGATCTCCTGATCTACGCCGCCGCGGTCCTCTTCGTCCGGGTACACGGGGCGGAAGGATATCGCTGGTCGGACTCGGCTACATGAGGAACGGTGACGCGATGCGCCCATTGCTCCTGGTAACGCTCCTGCTCGCCGGGGTCGCCCGGGCCGCTTCCGCGCAGACGACGGCGGGTCTTCCAAGGGTCGATGGCCATCGGATCCCGTTGCAGGTGGATACCTTTGCCGTCTATCTCCTCCGAGGTCGTGATACGATCCGGACCGGGACCGTGCGGGACCAGGTCACCTCGGACGGCACCAATCTCATCCGGGTCTACTCGACCACCGATCGGATTCTCGGCAGTGACCTCGACACGATCATCGATCGCCTGGACGATCTCGCGCCGGTCGCCTTCCGCGGCCGGAGCGCTGAGTTCGTGGCGCGCATCAACTTCAGCGCGACCGCCGCGACCGGCTCCATCCATCTGGTGAACGGGGACTCCGTGCAGCTGGACCTGGTGCTGCCCCATCCGATCTATGGCGGGACCAGCTTCGACATGGTGGCGCGGGCCGCGGATCTGCGAGAGGGACTCAAGATGACCGTCCCGGCGTTCCTCGTGGAATCCCGGGCCATTGCATCGCTGCCGGGGGAGGTAACCGGTTCGGCAGTCATCGATGGCCACGACTGCTGGGTCTTTCGCGGGGACTTTGGGACGATGCCGGTCACCTTCTGGATCGACAAGCGAACGCGCGCATTGCGCCGTCAGCTGATGCAGATGCGGATCGACATGGGGATCCTGTTTACCAACGGTCCGCTGAAGGGGGCCCGACGGGAACCGGCGAGCTGACCCCCGACCGGGGGTCTGGCCTGGGGCCCCTTTACCGGACCACCGTGAGCTCGGGGAATTCCTTCACCAGCTTCCCAGGGAATGCACCGGGCTTCTCTCCCAGATAGGCGTCGAAAAAACTCCGGATCACCGCCGTGATGGCGAGCCACCCGCGGCGCGCCTCTGAGAGCCCGTTCCTTCAAGTCGTTGGTCGTTAGTCATTGGCATTGGTCTTTCGCATTTCGGGTCATGCGGAGCGACCAACGACGAATGACCAACGACCAACGACTTCCACCAGTGGGCCTGGGAGGAGTTGAGCCGCAGGCGAGCGCAGCTCTACCGACGACCTCACGCAGCGGGCGGCCACGTGGGGTGCATGGAACTCGGTTGGGCGCCTGCACCCCACCACTCTCTCCTATCGGCACCTTGAAAGAACGGGCCCCATCCGCGATCTCGAATGGGAACCCGTTGACCGTTCACTGTTTACCGTTCACCGCTTGAGCGGGCCTGGGAGGAGTTGAGCCGAAAGCGAGCGCAGCTCAAGCTCCGACCTCGCGCTCATCAGGTGGCCTCCCCTGCCCTTTGCTCCCGGCACCTTGCTTGTCACTCATCGAGAGTCACGACATCCTGGCGGGATACCGCGCGATCCTACGCTGACAGCTCATCCAGTTCGGCCCGTACTCTCTCCAGGGACGCTCCCCCTCCGGCGACTTCAAAGAGCTCCTGGGCACGCTCCAGAAAGGCGACCGCCTCCTGCCCCTGGCCCAACCGGTGCTTGAATTGCCCGTACTGCCGATAGACCTCGGCTTCGAGTGCCGGCGGGCGCTCGAACGTCCGACAGAGCGCCAAGGCCTGCTCGAAGAAGACGAACCCCGCTTCGTCCCCCTCCCGCCCCCGCAAGATGCCCATCAGAACGTAGATGCGCACCAATCGCCCGCTGGCGTGATGGGCGATCGCCAGCTGCTCCGCCCGGCGCATCTCCTCTTCGGCATCGAGGGTCCGACCCATGCTGAGCAACAGTTCGGCGAGATGCAGCCGGATGGCGGACTCAAGAGCGCCGTTCGCCTGACTGCGCCGCGCCCAGGCCAGCGATTCACGGTAGGTCGCGATCGCGGCGGCGTGGCGCCCGACATCGGACTCCACTCTCCCCTGCGCGTCGAGGGTCGACGCCATCTCCATCGCATTGCCGAGCGGCTCGAATCGCTCGCGCGCCCGGCGCAAATG
>JBIOIC010000216.1:0-3595 GCA_044449625.1 Gemmatimonadales bacterium
GTAAGTCCCCGGTGCCACGTCCACCACCTCATAGCCGGTGAGGAACTCGCCGGACTGGAGCCGGCGCGGCGCGTGGATCAGGCGGACGGAGTCGGTGGAGGGGCCGAGGGAATCGGTCCCACGGACCGCATCGATCCGGAGGCGGATCGGGTAGACCCAGCTCGAATCGGGAAGCTGGGTCCCCGGGAGGGCGCGCTCGGCGGGGAGCGCGTACTCTACGAGGAGCTGCGCCCGGTTCGCGCCGGGCACCGCCGCGCCGAAGACTTGCACGATGGGGTGCAGCTCGGCCTCGAAACTGAGCGCGTCGCGGTCGGTCGTCGTTCCGAGCGCGACCGAACGATCGGCCGCTGCGCGCTCCGCCGCGAAGTCCGCCTCGGTCAACGTCGCGACGATGTCGGGCGGCGGTTCTCGGTGATGACTGCACACATCGACCGGCGGTGGCACGAATCGGAAGGCGCCGGTGCTGTCGCGGTGGGTGCTGTCCCGTGCCGCGAGAAACGCGATCTTCGCGAATTGCGGGTCCAGCTCCGCGCGGGATTCATAGAGCGCGGGCAGGAGCTGCCAGGGCGCGTCGACCACGAGATCGCGGAGCGAGCGGATGATCCGGAAGCCGGCGGTGCCGAACCGGGCAAAATGGAAGACGAGATTCCCGCCCCGGTGGAAATAGGCCCACGACTCATTCGTGGGGACGCAAGGATACTCGAAGGTTGCGGTCGCGTCGGGCGCTCCCTGCCTGACGTAGATGATCCCGCGGTCGTCGAGTTCGCTCGGCGGGTGCCGGAAGGCGAGCGTCACCTCGTCGGCGCCGAAGGTCGTTTCACTCGGATAGTGCCGGAGCGCGAAGGCCAGGCGCCGATAGTGTTCGGCGAGCCGCCGCCCCGTCCGAGTACCCGCCGCCCGGTCGCGGCCGCCCCAGAATCGGGAGAGCAGGGCGGGGAGAGAGTCGACGGGAGCGAGATCGAAGGCGGCGAGCTCCGCCGGGGTCGCGATCCAGGCGAGATCCCGGCGATACCGCGCCCGCGCCTCGTCGGAGCGGATCCGGCCCGCCCCATCGAAGTAGAGCGATTCCGCGATAGCACCGGGATGCAGCAGGAAGCGGCTCCACCCTTCTTCGAGATCGGCGATCGCGGTATCGCCGCCAAGCACGCGGGCGTGTTGAAATGCGGCAATGGACGCCTGGAGACTGTCGAGGTCGCGCTCGGTCCGCCCGAGGGTGATCTCGCGGGTGGGGTCGTCGGGACCCGCCGCCAGATCGGCGCGGGCGGCCGCGGCGGCGGAATGTTCGTCGGGCGGGATCACGTTCTCGGCCGCCCAGGCGGTGGTCGCCGCGAAGAGCGAGGCCGCTCCGTCGCTCCGAATGAGGGGGCCGGCGCGGTTGAGGTCGCGCGCAGCCTCGGCACTGCGACCCTCGGCGTAGGCGAGCCGCCCCAGTTCGATCAGCGTGGTGGCGGAGTCCGCCCCCGCGGCCAGTGCCGATTCAAGATGGATGCGTGCCGCCGGGAGACTGTCCAGCATCCGTTCGATGCGGCCCAGCGCCAGGAGGTAGGTAGGATCGGCCGCAAGGGAAGACCGACCCGGTTCGAGGGCGCGGCGGGCTTCGATGGCGCGCGGTTCGAAAGCGGTGAGTTCGACCGCGTCCACCAGCGCCGCGAGCCCCGGGAGCCAGGCCGGATCGGCGCGGGCGGCGGAGAAGAAGGCATCGGTGGCGCCCCAGGACCAGTCGGCGCCGCTCGGTTGATGGGCGCTGATGCGGTTGCGGACCCGAGGGGCGGCGAGCCACTGCTTGGTGGCGCCGAGTCCGTACCAGGGATAGGGCCAGGCGGGGCGCCGGTTCGCCGCGGCGTAGAAATCGTCGGCGGCGTGGAGGGCGAACTCGGCTCCGGTGCTAAGTTCCGCGCGGCGGAGTTCGAGCCACGCCTGGCAGACCGTGCGGACGCGGCCATCGCCGTCGGAGGTGCAATGGCCGGGGTCCGCGGCGGGGCTGTCGAGCGCGGTGGGGTCGGTAGTGGCGGCGAGGACGCTCCGGAATGAATCGATCGCCGTGCGGTCGGACGGAGACTGGGCCGGTGCCGGCCGCGCGATCAGGAGAGCACCCATGGCGCAGAGCGTGATCAATCGTTGCAGGAGTCGCGGCATCGGGCCCATTGGATGGCAGGTAGCCGACAGGTGGCGCCGCAATTCAGACGCGGGAGCCGGTGGAGCGAGCACAACAAGGGCATTGCCCGGCACGGCCTGAAGCGGGATGGTGAGACGGAGCGGCGCCCGCGATGGTGATCCGTTGCGAGGCGCTCAAGCTGCCGGGGTCGTTGCGTCCTCAGCTACAGGTCAGGGTCTTGCCGAACTTGCCCCTGCCGGAGCCTCGGTTGGAGCCGCCCCCGAGGGACTTCTGGATCCGCTTGGACGAGTAGGCGCCGCTGACGGGGCTGGTGCCGCCGAAGGCGGTGCCCAGGCCGATCGAGAGCGCCCAGGGAGCCGAGCCGCTGCTGAGCCCGAAGCGGGTGTCAAAGACCACCATCATCGGACCGGCAAGCGCGTACCGGCCGCCGACACCGATCGAGCGATTGAGCGCCTGGCCGGAGTCCGCTGGACCGAAGTCGCCGCCCACCGACACACTGCCCGTCCAGCGCGAGGTGAGGCTGTATTCCGCGTCGAGCGACAGCGACGTCGCCTGGGTCGGAGAGAAGGCCGAGGTGCCCTGGTCGCCGGACAGCTCCCGGCTGGCGCCAAGCGCGAGGTGGAGGTTGTCGGTGAGGGAGGCGCCGACGCCGAGGTCGAGTGAGGTGCCGACGGTGCCGGTGCCGAGGCCGCAGGCGCTATTGCCGGTCGGAAGGCTCAGGTTGAAGGCGGCGCCGAGCTCGGGACTCAAGGCGCCGGGAAGGGTCGTGGCGGCTGCGGCCGAGAGCGGGAGATCGCCCATTCCGCTGCTCGTGACACTGGCGCCGGTGCTGTCCTTCTGTGAGAGGTGGGCGTAGGACGGCATCGCCGCGAGCGTCAGCCAGGACGAAGGGGCCAGCTGGATGATGCCGGTGCCGGCGACCTGGGTCGCACCGCTCTCAAGCTTGACACTACCGACCGTGGCGCCGGCGGTGATGCCTTGGGCCAATGCGGTCGAGGCAATGAGAGGTCCGGCGATCAGCACGAGCCGCAGCGCGCTCATAGGGTCTCCGTTCCATTGGTTGTCGGGAATGGGGGTGGATCGAACATATCGGATGGAACGGTTCGCGCGAGCGTATTCCTACGGAGTTCTGAGCGCCACCGTCCCCTTCCGTTCCTGCTTTCCCCAGCCAAGGCCGGAGCCGCGGATGGCGGTGAGGACCGCCTTGACCACGACGAGGTACATCACCTGCCGGTAGACGAAGCGCTGCAGCAGCACCAGCAGCGAGAGCCAGCGCTCTTCATCGGGTTCCATCCAGAGGGCGACCACCGCCGCGAGCCAGTCGATGGCGAGGAAGGCGGTGTAGAAGAACACCACCTGCTGCAGGGTCTGCATGGCGAACTCGTGGCCGTGCATCACTTCCATCATGTAGACCGTCACCAGCGACCAGAGGAAGAGCAGGTCGGCGATCGGCGACAGGAACGGGAAGAGGAGCTGGAA
>JBIOIC010000217.1:0-3594 GCA_044449625.1 Gemmatimonadales bacterium
CCCGGCCCGTAACGACACGGCAATCAGCTTCCCGCCGCGTTCGTGCTTCCGATCGATGGTGAACCCAAGGACGTCGGTGTACCACGCGGCGCTCGCCTCGAGATTCTTGACCGTCAGGGACGCTTCGAGGCTCTCGCCTTGCAATCCATCGAGTGGATCCAATGTTCCGCCTGGGTCGGTGATGTGCGGTACGTCAGCCCGCCGTGGTCATCGGGAGGGACCGCAGCAAGGTGGCGATGCCGCCCCACGCGATCTGGGCGCCGATGCAGAGCAGGATGAAGGAGATCAGGCGCTGTACGCCGCTCGCAACGTGCGAAGGGATCATCCGTTGCAGCCGCGGTGCGTAGGCGTAACTCAAGAACACCAGCACGGCCAGCAGCATCGCAGCGAAGAAGATGGCCAGGTGGGACACCAGCGTCGTCTCCCATTCCTTCCCCGACGCATCGGCGCTCAGGGTCAGCACCACCACGATCACTCCGGGGCCGACGGTCACCGGAAAGGTCAACGGATAGAACGCCTGGTCCAGCACGCTGTCCACGCCGTGCCGGGCGGTGGGAGCGTCGGTGGCCGGAGCGTCGTGCGCATTGAGCATCGTCCAACCCATCATGGCCAGCGTGAGGCCGCCGGCCACCTGGAGCACCGGCAGGCTGATGCCGAAGAAATGGAGGATCGCGGCGCCCAGCAGCTCGATCAGGGCGATGAAGATGAGCATGTTGCGCGCGATCCGCATCGCCAGTCGGCGGTAGATCTCGGGGGGCTCGTCCCCCACGATGTTCATCACGATCAGCGCCGAGCCCAGTGGATTGAGCAGCGGCAGCAGGGCGGCAAAGGCCAGCGGAACGAACTCGAGCGAGGCGTGGAACACGGGTCTCCTTGGAACGGTCGGAAGTTGCGGGGCGCATCGATTGCGAGCAAGGGCGTCGGTGGTCCGGTCTCTACTTCAGCGACTTCCGGTACTTGGTCCAGAGCCGCTGCGCGGTCGCCACGGCATCGCCCCGGGGCTCGGTGGCGAAGGGCGTCTCCGCGTGCGACCACTTCTGCTCCCACGCGCACATATCTGAGGCGAACGGCGCCCGGTCGAAGGGGACGCCCATCGCAACGGAATGGTCGAGCCGGGCAAAGAACTCCCGCCAGCGGGGCAGGAAATAGGAGGAGTACATCCCCGCCCACTCCTTGAACGCATACAGGTTGAGGTCATCGTTCTGTCCCTCGGTGCACTTGGTGCCCCAGAGGGTGATGATATTCCGCGCATTCCACTCATAGAGTCGGCGCTCATCGTCGGTGCGGCCCCAGCGCCGCGCATCGGATATCCAGCGCCCGAGCAGAAACTCCTTCCGCGTCGCCACCAGGGTGTCGAGATCGCCGAGGAGACCGAGGACGCGCCCTTCCGCGGCGGTGAGGGCCGTCTGGTCGCGGCGGGCGTACGCGTCCTGCACTTCCGTCACCAGCGGCACTGCGAGTTGCCCCAGCATCTGGCGGGTGAGGTTGACGACGTCGTAGCGATAGTTGTCGTTGGCGCCGAGCGCCGGTGCGGCACTCACGAGGGAGTCGAGTGCCTGGGCCAGCACCTGGATGTCGTAGGGTGCCACCGGCTCCGACCGGTAGGGCGTGCCGGCTTTGTAGAACTGGGGCCGCTCGGCCAGGAAATTCCCGGTCTGGGCGCTCGAACGGAAGGCGGTCGTCAGCAGGAGCTGCCAGGCGTGCCAGGCAGAAGAGTCGGCGGCGCCGTAGCGGCGGATCACGTAGCTGTGAGTCCACGGCTCGATCGCCGGCACGCTGTCGCGCCAGACCTGGTCGAGCACAAAGTCGGGGACGATCGGGTTGGTGCCGAGCCCTTCCATCATCATCCCGAGCCCCGAGAGCCGTCCATGGGCCGGGCTCCGAAGGGCGCTGTCCAGGTTCCCGGCAATGGAGGGGAGATCGCCGTTGACGCTGATCTTGCCGCCGAAATTGTAAAGCACGTTCCAGATCCACGGCTTGCCGTAGAACGCGTGCCGCACCTGCCAGACCGGGTGACGGTCGCCCCAGAGGTCGAGCACGATCATCCGGTCGTCGGGCACCGCGCCCAAAAACGCCTCGGCCTGGGGGTCCTGCCAGAACCGCGTCTGGTAGTAGAGGAACCACCCTTGGAGAAGCCAGGTCGCCTTCGGGTCCGCCGCCGTCATCGACGAATAGATGGCGTGGCCCATCCCGGCCAGGAAGGTGGAGTCGTTCGACGGCGGGTCGATCTCGTTGAAGGGGTCGGCGGCGTAGAGGTGATCGGTGCCGTAGAGCTCCGTCTGCCGCTCCACGAAGCGCCGGCCGATGCGCTGAAAGAGCGGGTCGAGCGGATCGAGGAACCAGGTGCCGCTGAACCCCGCCGACCAGTCGCCGGTCTGGTGGATGCGGGCGCCGGGAAAGACCTGGGTGATGGAAGCCGGCACGTGGCCGGTGAACCCCTGCAGCACCGGCGTCATCCCGAGGGAGCGTTCGCGCGCGAGGATCCGGCGCTCAAGAGTGATGTGGCCATCGATCCAGGAGTCGGGGAGGGGGCCGCCGAGTCCGTCGATATTCCCCATCCACCCCCACGGGAGGTAGGCGGGGCCCACCAGAAAGTCAGCGATCTGCCGATGGGAAAAGCCGAGGTCCCGGAGGGTGGCGCGCCAGACCGCCTCTTGGCCGGTGACAGCGAGGGGGGTGTTGATCCCCTTGAGCGCCATCCAGTCGATCATCCGCTGCCAGTCGGCCCACTGCCACCACGCCATCGAATAGGAGAAGGTGCAGTAGTTGAAGAAGTAGCGGATGCGGTAGGGAGTGCGGATGCGGACCAGTGCGGGGACCGGCGGCAACGTGGCCAGGTGGATCGGCTGGAAGGGGAGGGAGACGTTGATCCCGGCTACCTGCTCCAGATACCAGTTGAGCGCCGAGGCGATCGCCACGCCGGACGATCCGCGGAGGAGTATCTGGTGGCCCGCCTGGGACACTTCGAAGATGTCGAGTCCCGCGCTGTCGGTGATGGCGGCGAGTTGAAAGTCGGCGGCGTGACCGGGGACGACGCGCGCGACCAAGGCCGCGGCGGCGGACAAGTCCACCACGGGGCGCTGCGCCGCTGCGGTCGCGGCCCAGAGCGTGGCGGCGAGGAGAATGCCGACGCGGCGCGGACGGGTGGGGCGCTCGTTCAGGTGAGCGGGCATCGGATTCCAGGTGCGGGAGCCGGGGTACGGCGGGCGCGACACGAATATGCCGTCGGCCGGGAGATGGGGCCAGCCAGCGCGCGGCGGCGGGGATCCGCGATCTCTCGCCCAGCTACTGGATCGAGCGCTGGGACTTCGGTGAGGAGAAGGGGACCACGACCACAGGGGAACGGGGGACGGTGCTCGACATGGTGAATGCGACGTGGCTGGGAGGAACGGAGCGGTAGCGATTTACCGCGTCGTGCCCCACGACCGCGCCATGTATCGTATCGGTCGCCCTGAAAGGGCGGCGAGCGCCCGGGCCAGGTTCCGCGCCCGCGCCTCCGATGACTTGAGCCGCACCAGGTAGCGCACGATCTCCTTTTGGCGACTGGGGGTCAGCTCCTTCCAGGCGGCGGCGGCCTTCTTGTCAGCAAGGAGG
>JBIOIC010000218.1:0-3591 GCA_044449625.1 Gemmatimonadales bacterium
CTCCAGATACGTGGAGAGGGGGAGCACATCTATTATGCCGTCCGGGCTCCCTGCTCGTTGGCGATGTCGCCGAGGAGCTTGAGGCTTGCCGGGCGTCCCGCCGCGTCAAAGCGGATGTCGACGACGGAGACGGGGAGGTGGCGGTCGCCGAGCATCAGGAGGCAGAGATCGCCGCGGAGGAGATCGCGGTACTCGAGTCCGAAGGGGAGGGAGAACTCGGCGGTGAAGAGTTCGGGAAGTTCGGTCGATCCGGGGGCGTAGTGCACTCTGGCGCAGCCATGTGCGACCGTTGCGCGGGTGACCAGGAGGGTCAGGAGCGCGGGGACGCCGTCGGGACAGGGTGAGGAGCGAAGCGGATCGACCATGGGGAGAACATACCGGCCGGTGCGGGGCGGGTAAAGAGCGGGGACGACGGCGCCTCACCCCCCGGCCCCCCTTCCTCGCGGCGACTCGCGCAACCGCACTCGTAAGCCGCTCGGTCGCCGTCAAACGGAGAGGGGGAGCGACCCACTTACACCGGCGTCGATGACAGCTTCCGCGGGAACTTGAGTCCCCGTTCCACTTCGTCGTGGGCCGCGATCAGCCGCTCGACCTCTTCGGAGACCTCGGCCGCGAAACCGAGGTGGGTGGTGAGTCCCTCCACCGTGAGCGATCCGGCGTGGAGCCGGAGCAGGTTCAACCGGATCGTCTCCAGCGCCCCGACCGCTTCCCCCAGCCTCGCGTGAATGACATCCCGCTCGGCGCGGAGCTCCTCCTGCTCGTCGGAGTCTCCCGCCTCACTCAAGACGTCCTGCAACGCGTCGTACTTGGCCCGCAACTTCTGCGCGTCCCCCTGGAGCCGGTGCAGCACTTGGGGAAGCTCGCCGAGCGATTGCCGAGTCGCCTTGGGGAGACTCTCGTAGAGCTGTTCCGCCGCCATCCCGAGGGAGAGCTCGGTGGCGCGGTGGGTCATCGCCGGTCCGATCGCGCGCTTCCCGACCAGGTGACGGGCGATCGAAAAGACGAAGCGCCCGATCTTCCCGGTCCAGACCCCGGACCAGAACTCGGCGTCGATGTCGGTGCGCCGCTGGCGGAGCCCGACGAAGCCGAGCACCGTCGGCCCTCCGATCATCCCCGAAATGCTCAACACCCACACCACGGTGGAGACCGCTGCCGCCGCCATGGGCGTTCCGATGGCGCGGAGGGTGATGAGCGCCAGAATGGACAGCCCCGCCGATGTCCACGACCACTTGGCCAGCCGTTGCAGCACCTGTTCGGTCCGCGATGGAATCGCGCTTCCCCCGCGCTCTTCCCGCCCAACCTCGATCTCCCTGGTAAAGGCGGGGGCCAGGTCGGCGTGGGCGTATCCCCGGAGGCGGAGCCGGGCGGCGGTCAGCACCAGGTAGAGGAAGGGGCCGATGGCCGCGCCGACCAGGAAGGTGCCGAGCCCCCAGAAGGTGCCGATGAAGATTGAGGCGACGGCGGTCGCGGCGTAGAGACCGATGAAGTAGAAGAGGGTCCCGCCGCCATTGATCCGCCCGGTTCGCTTGGCGAAGTCCCGGAGCGGCAGCGGCAGCTCGCGGCGCTGCTCCAGTGCCACGCCGAGCTGTTCCGCGACCACCTGGGCGCTCGCCGGGCGCTCCTCGGGATCCTTTGCCAAGCAGCGGTCGACCAGCTGCACCACCTTCCGCGGGACCGGGAACCCGAGCGATCCGAGCGAGGGCGGTGTCTCCGTCACCTGCTTGGCCAGGAGCTCGGTCGCGCTCGACCCGGTGAAGGGGAGCTGACCGGAGAAGGCGTAGAAGGCGGTGACACCGAGGCCGTAGAGATCGCTCCGGGCATCGATCACGCCGCCGAGCGCCTGCTCCGGACTCATGAAGTCGGGGGTGCCGGAGATCCCGACCTCGACGGCATCTCCCGCAGCAGCGGCGATCCCGAAGTCCACCACTAGGACTCGGCCAGTGATCCCCTCGAGCAGGATGTTGTCGGGCTTGACGTCGCGATGCACCAATCCCTGCCCGTGGGCATAAGCCAGCGCCCACGCCGCTTCCCGGAGCACCCGCGTCCCATCGGAACTCGACAGAGGTCCCCGCGCCTGCACCCGCTCAGTCAATGTCACCCCGTCGACATACGCCATCACGAAGTAGACGAAGCCGTCGCTCTCGGCGACGGCGTGGATCGGCGTGATGTTCGGATGGGAGAGTTTGGCGGCGAGTCGGGCCTCGCGGAGAAAACGCTCCTTCAATCCGGGGAGGGCGGCGCGCTCGGGAGGGAGGAGCTTGATGGCGACGAGGCGGTCGAGATGGACCTCGCGCGCCAGGTAGACGACCCCCATCCCTCCACGGCCGAGTTCCCGGTCGATCGAATAGCGCCCCGCCAGCGCCAACTGGAAAGCGAGGAAGAGGGGATCGGCAGCCGGGGTGGATTGGGACATGATGGAAAGGTAGGGGGCGGGATGGTCGGGCGCGAATCTCTGCCACACCCTCGGCGCCTACAGGCGCCTCTCGGCATGGCGCCCTAAAGGGCTTCCCCTGCGTCAATTTGGTTATCACCCTTCCAGCCCGGTCCACTACCCTAGGGAATGCGCCACCGGCTCTTCTATCACATCGTTTGGACGACCCGGGTCCGAGCCCCGCTGATCGACGTGGAGGGGGCCAAATTCCTCTGTCGAACCCTCCGACCTCTGGCAAAGGAGCATCGAGCGATAGTCGTGGAGATCGGTATGGTATCCACCCACATCCATCTCCTGGTCCGGAGTCACCCACTCGCCGACCTCGTGAAAATGGTCGGCCGGATGAAGGGGGTCACCTCCCGGCTCGCGAAACGGGCTGCGATCGCCCCGATCTCATGGGCCGATGGCTATGACATCGAGACGGTGAGCCCGGGCGAGGAGATGAAGCTCAGACACTACCTGCGGGCACAGCCCTTCCGGCACCCACAAGAAGCGATCTCCGGTTGGCACGGAGATGAGAACGCCCTCCCCGAAACCGCGTAAGCGCCTTCAGGGCGCCATGCCGAGAGGCGCGGCCTGTCCCGAGCGTAGCGAGGGATCACGCGCCGGGAACGGGGGCCAAACCAAGCGATGCCCTCGCGCTCCGCGGCGCTGCCTCACCCCCCAACCCCCTCTCCGTGAAACGGAGAGGGGGAGTAGATCTCGCAGGGGAGAGTCAGCTCTTTGCCACCGCCGGCGCCCGGGTCATCAACCAGGCCCCGGCCAAGCAGACGGCGCCGCCGAGCACCGAGATGGTGCTCACCCGTTCGTGCCGCACTAGCAATCCCAGAATGAGCGCGACCGGTGGCATCAGGAAGGTGGCGCTCGAGGCGCGGGTCGCCCCGAAGCGTCCGGCAGAGGCGGTCATCACGATGAAGGCGATGGCGGTCCCCCCGGCGCCGAGCGCGAGGAGCGCCAGGATCGGCACGGGGCTCCAATGCCCCGCCAGCACCGCCCGCGCCCCGAGGGGAGTGGTGATGAGCATCGCGATCCCCTGGGCCCGCCAGATGACGGGGATCCCGCCGTACTTAAGCTGCAGCGGCCGAGCCACGTTGAGTGCGACACCGTAGGAGACCACCGCGGCGAGGATCATCAGCACCCCGTCGACACTGCTCCGCCCC
>JBIOIC010000219.1:0-3564 GCA_044449625.1 Gemmatimonadales bacterium
ACCCGCAGAGTGCTGACGGCGGGACGGCGGACCGCGTGCGCCGCCTCGGGTGCCGCGGCGGCGCGGAGCCGGGGGGCGAGATCGCCGGCGGCCCAGCCGATCGCGACGCCGAGCCCGAGGCGTGCGAGGGCCCACGGCGTATCCCACTCCCACCACCCGAGCGCGGTGGCGGTCGCCGCTCCGGCGAGTGCGAGCAGCGCCAGCCGCGCGACCTGGAGCGCGCGCGGGAGCGGAAGCCCCGCGGCTTGATCGGCCAGGAAACGGGGAAGATCCCCCTCGGCCTCCGCCGCGAGCACCAGCCACGCCGCCCATCCGGTGAAGAGCGCGGCAAGCCCGGCGGTCAGGAGGAGCTGCAGCGTGGCGATCAGGAGAGCTCCGTCACATAGCGCTCCTGGCGGCGCCACATCGAAGAGCGGAATCGCGCCTCGCCGGCGGGATGATCGCGGCCGAGCAGGTGGAGCGTCCCGTGGATGACGAGGCGGATCAGCTCCTGGCGGAGCGGGACGCCGGCGTCGCGGGCCTGACGAGCGGCGACGGCGCGGCAGAGATAGAGGTCGCCGGTCAGCCGGCCGTCGGGAGCGGGGAGGGCAAACGCGATCACATCGGTGGGACGATCGTGCCGGAGGTGGCTGCGATTGAGCGACCGCATCCGGACCGGACCGAGGAAGGTGACGGAGACCGCCGCGATGCGCGAGGTGGCGCGCTCCCCCGCGATCACCGCGCGCACGACGCGGCGAACCGTCGCAACCGGAAGCGCGGCCCGGCCGCCAACCAGGACATCAAGCGCCACGAGCGCGCGGGATCTCGCCCGCCACACCGGCGGACGCGGGGGGATAGGCCACCCGGCTGTGGTACATCCCGCCGAGGGCGCGGGCGAACTCAAGCTGCACCAAGTCGAGATCACGCAGGGTGAGAGGGGCGTCATCGAGCTGATGCGCTCCGATGCGGCCCTCGACCACCCGCGCGATTGCGTCCCGCACCGCTTCGGGGGTCGGTTGATCGAGCGAGCGGACGGCGGCCTCCGCGCCATCGGCCAGCATCGCGATCGCCGTCTCGACGGTCGAAGGCCGAGGCCCGGGATAGGTGAAGGCCCGGTCGTCGATCGGCGCCACCCCGCCCTGCCGCGCGCGGTCCAGGAAGTATTCGACCCGCGTGGTGCCGTGATGCTCGGCGATGAACGCCTGCAGCACCTCGGGGAGATGGTGCGTGCGGGCGAGCGCGAGCCCCGTGCCCACATGATCGCGGATGATGCGGGCCGATTCTTCCGGCGCCAGCCCCTCGTGTGGATTCGCCGCCCGCGGCTGGTTCTCCACGAAATACCGGGGCTCCGCCAGCTTGCCGATGTCGTGATAGTAGCAGCCGACCCGCGCGAGGAGCCCGTTCCCGCCGACCGCCTCGCTGGCCGCTTCACAGAGGTTGGCCATCGCGATGCTGTGGGCGTAGGTCCCCGGCGCCTCCAGCGCGAGGCGCCGGAGCAGCGGGCGGCCCGGATCGGACAGTTCGAGGAGAGTCAGGTCGGTGGTGACCTTCGTGACCGACTCGGCGAGCGGGAGGAGGAGCAAGGCCACTGCCGCGCTTCCGACCGCGACCCCGACCCCGGCCGCCACGCTCACCAGCACCGCCACCGGTGTCCAGGCGAAGGTGAGCCCGAGCGCCACCGACGTGAGCGCGTACGCCCCCGCCACCAGCGCGACGGTCGTGTAGAGCGTCTTCCGGCGCCGGAGCATCCGGATGCCCAAAGCCGCGGAGACGCCGCCGGTCAGCCCGAAGATGAGGGTTGTCTGATCGGGGAAGGTCCACTGCGCCCCGATCAGGATCGCCAGCGTCGCGGCCGCGAAGACCGAAAGGCGGCCGCTGTAGAGCATCGTGATGATCATCGCCACGAACGGCACCGGGGAGAGCTCGGGCCGGTCCGGGAGAAGCCGCAGTCCGAGTGCGGCGGCGAGGACCGCGAAGGCGAAAAGCCCCGCCAGGAAGGTGACCTCGCGGAGCGAGCGGTAGGTCTCGCGACGATAGAAGGCGAGCAGGAGCCAGAACACGGCGAGGATGACGCCGTCGTAGAGGACCGGCCCGAGGAGCTGACGCCACGGTTCCGCCGCGCCGGCGCCCGTCGCGGGGAATGCCAGCACCGTCACCAGCGCCACGCCGAGAAGCGGGAGCCAGCGCATGACATGCTCGCGGACGATCCGCACGCCGTCGCCCGCCATCAGCCGTTCTGATCCTCGGCGTACGCCTTGATGATCTCGCGGACCAGGCGGTGGCGGACCACGTCCGCCTCGTCGAGATAGCAGAACGCGATGCCGTCGATGCCGGGGAGGACCCGTTCGACCTGGATCAGACCGGAGTCCTCCCGCCTGGGGAGGTCGATCTGGGTCTTGTCTCCCGTCACCACCACCTGGCTGTTCACCCCGATGCGGGTGAGGAACATCTTCATCTGCGCGCCGGTCGCGTTCTGCGCCTCGTCGAGGATGATGAAGGCGTCGGCGAGAGTACGCCCGCGCATATAGGCGAGCGGAGCGATCTCGATGGTGCGGGTCTCCAGCGCCTTCTGCACCCGCTCATGCGGCATCATGTCCTCCAGCGCATCGTAGAGCGGGCGGAGATACGGATCGACCTTGGCCTGGAGATCGCCGGGGAGGAAACCGAGCGATTCCCCCGCTTCGACCGCCGGCCGGGCCAGGATGATCCGCTTGACCTTCTTCCGGGTCAGGGCTTCGACCGCCTTCGCCACGGCGAGATAGGTCTTCCCCGTGCCGGCGGGGCCGATCCCGATGACGATGTCGTGGGTCCCGATGGCGGCGACGTAATCCTTCTGCCCCTGGGTCTTCGGCGCGATGACGCGCTTGGAGCCGGGGAGGACGATCTTCTGCTCTCCGCCCACCCCGTGCGGTTCCGGCGGGAAGCCATCGGCGGCAAAGCGATGGACGTCCTCGACGCTCACCGCCTCACCGAGCCGAGCCATGTCGATCATCCCCTGCACCACCGGCGTCGCGCGCTCAATCAGATCCAGGGTGCCGGTGAGACTCAATTGATCGCCGCGCAGAATGACGCGGACGCCGATCGAGCGCTGCAGCTCGTGCAGGTTCGCCTCGTTCACCCCGGCGAGGAGGAGCGGATCGGCGCCTTCGGTCGAGAGGCGGTGGGTCAAATCGTCAGTCATCTCATCTCTTTCGCGATCCTCCTCACCCCCTGACCCCCTCTCCACGTACGTGGAGAGGGGGAACGCAGGCGATGAAGGATCACTGTTTCCCGTTCACTCGAATGTGCAACGCCTCAAGATCCTTCGGATCCACCACCGTCGGCGCGCCCTCGAAGAGCGCCCGCGCGGCGGTCGTCTTCGGGAATGCGATCACATCCCGCAACGACGCCGCTCCCGCCAGCAGCATCACCACCCGGTCGAATCCGATGGCGAAGCCGCCGTGCGGCGGGGCGCCGGAGGCGAGGGCCTCGAGCAGGAAGCCGAAGCGGCGCCGCTGCTCCGCCGCGTCCACGCCGAGCTTGGCGAAGACCGCCGACTGCATCGCCGGGTCGGTGATCCGGATCGAGCCGGAGCCGAGTTCATTG
>JBIOIC010000220.1:0-3545 GCA_044449625.1 Gemmatimonadales bacterium
ACGATCTCGGGACCGATGCCGCGGGGGTCGCCGAGGGTCACGGCGATCCGGCGGGTCACTGGCCGCGGACCTCGACGTAGTTGTCCCGCCGGAGCTTCGCCAAGTAGCGCTGCACCGCCAACTGCTTGCCGAGCTCGGGACGAAGCTGGTCCATCACCTCTTCGAAACGGAGCGGCCCCTCGGGGCGCTTCCCGGTCACCACTACGAAGGCCCACTTGGTGCGGAGCGAATCCCCCGGATTCTGCAGCGGGAAGACCGGGCTTAACTGGCCCGAATCGGCCTGGACTACCTGGGTGTACGCGGGGGGAAGCTGATCGATCGGCACCAGGTCGAAGGAACGCTCCTCCGCCGAATCGGAGTAGATCCGTTGCAGGGAGTCGAACGACGCCCCGGCGGAGACGGCGGCGCGGAGCCGATCGGCGAGGGCGTGGGCCGAGTCCGCCTCGGCCGCCGTCACCCGCGGCATCAGGAGGATGTGGCGCGCCTCGATCTCCGTCGGCTGGATCCGCTCCACCTGGATCACGTGGAAGCCGAAGGGACTCTCGACCGGATCGGAGATGACTCCGGGCTTGAGACGGAATGCGGCGGCGTCGAAGGCCTGCACCATCCGGCCGCGCCGAAACCACCCGAGCTCGCCGCCCTGCTCCTTCGATCCGGGATCCTGGGAGAAGCGGCGGGCCGTCTGCGCAAAGTCCGCCCCCGCGCGGAGCGCGCGCGCGATCGAATCGGCCGTCGTTCGCGCGATGCGGAGTGCCTCGGGCGAAGGGTGCGGTGCCACCACGATCTGCTTGAAGGCGATGGCCGCCTTGCGGGTCCCCCCCTTGTCCCGGGCGCTCTCGAAATAGGCGCGGAGTTCCTTGGTCGTCGGCGTGATCGGCTTCAGCTTGCCGCCGTCGAACAGGCCGTCGACCAGCCGCTTCTGGAAGAAAGTCCGCCGCTGCTGGTCGGTGAGCCAGCGCCGGTACTCCTCGGCCGAGATGAATCCGGCCTTTTTCAATTCACTGCGGTAATCGAGCTCCGACGTAAAGTGGCCCCGCACGCTGCGGACCTGCTGATCGACCGCGTCCGCCACCTCTTCATCGGTGACGTGGATCGTGGTGTCCCGCTCCGCCTGCTGGACCATCAGCTCTTCATCGACCAGGTCGCTCAGGACCTGCTTCCGGAGGGTCCGGAGGGAATCGGGACTTGAGGGGGGCGCCTGCCCCCCTTGCTGCCGGGCAAAGATGTTCTCCTGGATCTGCGACTCCAGAATCGGAACGTTCCCGACCACCGCCACGATGTGATCGACCGACTCTCCGGTGTCCGCCGGCGTCTGGGCGGCGAGCCCGGCCGGGAACGCGAAGAGGACGGTCGCCAGCAGGGCGGGGCGCAGCCCCACGGTCACTTCTTCGGCTGCGGCGCCGCCGGAGTGACCGGCGCGCCGGTGGGCGGGATCATCCCCGGCGGCAGCGTGCTCGGCGCCAGTTGCCCGCGCGACCGGGCGAGGCTGTCCGCCGCCGCATCGGTCTTGGTCTTCCGGTCCAGCGCCAGCTCAACCGCCCGCTGCACTCCCTGCGGATCGATGCTGTGGTCGTAGCGATCGCGGAGGTAGGCGGCCATCGGGGCCGGGATCGGCACCAGCGGACCTTCGCGCCGGAAGGCGCGGGCGAGGAAGGCATCGACCTTGAGCCCCGCCGCCCGTTCCCGGTCACCCTGCGGCTGGGCCGGATTGATGATCTCATCACCCAGCCCGATGGCAAAGCGCAGCGAGTCGAGTCCGGCGACGTAACTCTTCTGGAGGTTGGTCCAATCCTCCGCGCTGAGGCCCATCCCGTGCTGGCGCGCGTCGGCAATGAGCAGGGTGTTCTGGGCCACTCGCTTGATGAAACCGGTGAGCTGCGAATCCGGCGCCGCACTCAACTGCGCGATCATTTGGGGCGGAATCGCGGTGATCCACTTCATCAGTTCCGACGCCGGGAACTTGCCCCCGTCGTACGTGGCGAGCGCCTGCGATGAATGCTGGTACCCCTCGCGGTCGGCGAGCATCCGCCGCACCAGGGCCGGCGCCTTGCTCACCACCACCAGATGCTTGGCGGCGGCGATGCTGTCGAAATAGGTCGAGTCGAGCTCGAATCCGGCGCGCCGGTACATGTAGTCGTGGAGCCGGTCCCGGACCTGATCCAGGGTCGGGCGCCGGATCAGGTGGAAGCCGTACGGAGTGGTGACGATCCCGCTCACCTGCCCCGGCGCCAGCGCCCACACGGTGCTGTCGAACGAAGTGACATAAGAACCCCGGGGCGCAGGCGGCAGATATACGCTATCCCGCGCGCTCCCGCCGTCGCCGGAGAGGGTGAGCGCCAGCTTGCCCAGGTTGGCGCCGCCCCGGACCTGGGCCGCGATCCCTTCGATCTTCTTCCGCGCCTTGGCCCGATCAGCGTCGCTCGCGCTGGGCGCGACCTGGATCAGGATGTGCTGCACGATGCGAAGCGCCTGCGGATCAGTCGAGGTGTACAGGCTGTCGACCGTGCGAGGCGAGAAGACCGTGCGCCGAGCGAAGAGGCTGTCGTGCCAGATCGTCCCGATGCGCTCGGTGATCTCGGGCCACATGATCTCCACCACCGTGGCGGAATCAGTTCCGAGCTTGTGATCCGCCACCGCCTGGCCCAGCAGGTGGTAGTTCACCCACAGGTTGGCGACGAGGTCGGCCGTCTCCGGCGCCAGCCGCACGCCCTTGATGGTGCCGAGGACCGCCGCGAGCGAATCGGACGGGAGCGAGGCGACACCGGCCGAGGCGGCCTCACTGGCGTGGGCGCTGAAGATGTTTCGGAGCCGGCCCCCGCAGGCGGTGGCGAGCACGAGACCGAGGCTGAACACGAAGCGGCGCATCTAATCTCCCTGAGTGTGAACGGTCGCGTGGACGGCGCGGAGCGCGCGGACCAGCGCGGGAACCAGCGGCTCGCCGCCCAGACGGGTCAGGCGAAGCGCGAGCGGTACGGTCCGCCGGACTTCGGCGGCCAACTGGACATCATCGAGCGCGCGGGTGAGCCCAGTGAGGCGGGGAGCCGCGCCGGGCCGGAACGAAAGCCGCGCTTCGTCGCCCTGGATCAGGACCTGCTGCAGTCCGAGGCGGGCGCCGAGCACCCGGAGCCGGGCGACATCAAGAAGCGTTCCGGCGGCCGCGAGGACCGGCCCGAACCGGTCGCGCAGCTCCTCTTCAAGGGCGTCAATCTCGCCAGATGACGTGGCCCGCGCCAGTCGCCGGTACAGATCGAGTTTGGCGTCGTCATCCGGTACGTAGTCATCCGGCAGGTGGCTGGGCTGGTCGATCGCCACCTCGGGCGGCACCGGCGCCTCAGCCCCCTGGGCGGCACCATGCAGCGCCGCGACGGTCTCCTCCAGCCAGCGCAGGTAGAGATCGAACCCGACCGCGTGCGCGTGCCCCGATTGCTCCGCCCCCAGCAGGTTGCCCGCCCCACGGATCTCGAGATCCTTCAGCGCGATGCGATACCCCGCCCCGAGCTCGGTGTGGTGCTCCAGCACCTTCAGCCGCTCCTGCGCCATCAGAT
>JBIOIC010000221.1:0-3534 GCA_044449625.1 Gemmatimonadales bacterium
GTCTCGCGCACCCAGGCGGCCCGTCTCGTGGCCCAGGGAGCCGTCACCGTCAACGGTGCCGCGGCCCGCGCCTCGCGCCTCCTGCAGCGCGGCGATGCGGTCGAGGTGACTCTCCCCGGCGCCGAACCGCCGCGCACGCTCCGCCCAGCGCAGATCCCCCTCACGGTGGTCTTCGAGGATGAACACCTCGCCGTGATCGACAAACCCGCGGGGCTCGTGGTGCATCCCGCGCCGGGCCACTGGGATGACACCCTCGTCAATGCGCTCGTGGCCCGCGGCACCACCCTGTCGGGGGGCGCCGCCGGGCGTCCCGGGATCGTCCACCGGCTTGACCGCGATACCTCGGGGTTGATGGTCGTCGCCAAGACGGATCTGGCGCATCGCAAGCTCGGCGCCGCACTCGCCGCCCGGCGGATCACGCGGCGGTACGCGGCGCTCGCCTGGGGCCACCTCGACGCGAGTCCGATGGTGATCGACGCGAAGATCGCTCGGCATCCGAAGGACCGCACCCGGATGACGGTGCTCTCCGAGGGGCGGGAGGCGCGGACCGACGCCTATGTCGTCGCCCGCTTCGGCGAAACCGAGCTGCTCCGGCTGCAGCTCCACAGCGGACGGACTCACCAGATCCGGGTCCATCTGGCCCACATCGGGCACCCGGTGGTGGGTGATGCGGTGTACTCCGCCGGCGGGAGCCGCCGCATCGGGGGGCAGGGGCGATTGCGGGCCGAAGCGATCGAACGAGTCACTCCGCGCCAGGCGTTGCACGCCGCCTACCTCGCCTTCCGCCACCCCGCCACCGGGGAGCCGGTCGCCTTCCGTTCGGAGTGGCCCGAGGACCTCCGGCGGGCGCTTCAGACCGCGGCGGGAACCGCGCTCGTCGCCAGCGCGGAAGTTGCTGATCCGCTTAGTCTTCGGTATCTTGGCTTCTTCGAGGAAAATGGCTGATCACACCCCGGTCCGGCTGCTGGTCTTTCGCGTGGGCGACCTCACCTGCGCCGTCCCGGTCGAGGCGGCCCGGGAGATCGTCCCCCTCGATCGGTCCACCCGAATTCCGGGGGCCGTTGCGGCGGTGCAGGGACTGATGAATGTGCGGGGCGGTCTCCTCACGGTGATTGACGGTCAGCGGCTCCTCGACCAGGTCGGTGGTGAGCCGCCGCAGTCAGTACTGGTGCTGGAGACGGCGGGGCGCCGGGTTGGATTCGCGGTTGACCGCGTGCTCGACCTGCTCACCCTCCCGGCCAGCGACCTGCAGGACCGGGAAGCGCTTCCGGGTCTGGATCCGCGCCTGGTGCGCGCGGTCGGCCGCCGCGACGGTCAGCTCTTCGTGGTGCTTGATACCGATGCGCTCCTGGCGCCGGTGATGGGCGAGTGAGCCGCCCGCCGCGCCGATGATATCCGTGCACGACTCCGCGCGCCCATCGGGCGCCGCGGCCCCCAACGGTCGGGAGGAGGGTCAGTGAGCCACACCGTACTCGTCTGCGACGACGCCATCTTCATGCGGACGATGATCAGCGACATCCTGACCCAGGCCGGCTTCGAGGTGGTGGGCGAAGCCGAGACCGGTCGTCAGGCGGTCGACAAGTATTTCCAGTTGAAGCCCGATCTCGTCACGATGGACATCGTGATGCCCGATCTTGGCGGCATCGACGCGGTGCGCGAGATCTGCAAGACCGATCCCGAGGCGAAGATTCTGATGTGCAGCGCGATGGGTCAGCAGGCGCTCGTGGTGGAGGCGATCCAGGCCGGCGCCAAGGACTTCGTGGTCAAGCCGTTCCAGCCGTCCCGCGTGCTCGAGGCCGTCCAGCGCGTCCTCGGCTAGCGGCATGGATGCCTCGAAGTACACCGCTCTCTTCCTTTCGGAGAGCCGCGAGCACCTCAGCAGTTGCAACCAGCTCCTGCTGGAATGGGAGCGCGATCCGTCGGCCACCGCCGCGGTCGCCGGACTCTTCCGGTCGATCCATACCCTGAAGGGGATGGCGGCCACGATGGGGTTCCTGCGCCTGGCGGACCTCTCGCACCGGGCCGAGAGTCTGCTCGATGCGGTGCGCGCCGGCCGGGTGACCCCCGATGCGGATCTGGTCGATCTGCTGCTGCGGACGGTGGATGGGTTCGAGAGCGGCGTGGACGAGGCGGCGGCGGGACGTGACGGACAGCTCGACTTTGTCGCCCTCGGCACCGAGCTCGATGCGGCGGCCGTGGTCGCCGATGGGTCGGCCCGGTCGAAGGGGAAGAAGGCGGCGGTCAAGGCCGCCGAGCCGGTCGAACTCGCGGCGGGTCCGGGGCGGCTGGTCCGGGTGACGATCGCGGCGGCGAGCGTGATGCCGGGGGTGCGGGCGCTGCTCGCACTGAAAAAGGCGGAGACCCTGGGCCAGGTGGCGGCGGTGCAGCCGCCGGTGCAGGCCTTCGAACAGGACGGGTTCACCGGGGAGTTCACCCTCCGCCTGGAGAGCCCGGCCAGCGACGCCGAGGTCGAAGCGGCGATCCGCGGCGCCGGTGAGATCGCCTCGGTGACGGTGAGCGATGGGCTCGCCGAGCTGCCCGGCGCGGCGCCGGATGCGAAGGGGCAGGGGCGCAGCCGGCACATCCGGGTGGACCTCCGGCGGCTGGACGCGCTGATGAATCAGGTGGGCGAGCTCGCGGTGACCCGCGGACGCCTGCAGGAGCTGGTCACCGGTCTTGCGCTCCCCGAAGTGGAGGCGCTGGCCACCCGGATCGGCCGCCTGGTGGGGGAGATGCAGACCGAGATCATCCAGGCGCGGATGACGCCGGTCTGGCAGACTTTCGATCGCTTTCCGCGCCTGGTGCGGGATCTGGCCCGTCAGCTCGGCAAGCGGGTGCGGTTCGATGTCGAAGGGGAGGGGATCGAACTCGACCGCGCGATTCTGGACGAGATCGGCGATCCGCTGCTCCACCTGATCCGCAACGCCATCGACCACGGGCTCGAGGGGCCGGCGGACCGGAAGAAGGGGGGCAAGCCGATCGAGGGCCGGGTGGTCCTCTCGGCCACGCAGGCCCGGAACAGTGTCGCCATCCGGGTGGTGGACGACGGCCACGGGCTGGATCGAGTCGCCCTGCTCGCCAAGGCGAAGCGTGAAGGGGTCGTCGAGGCCGGCGTGGATCAGCTGACCGACGACCTGCTGCTCAAGGTGCTGGCCCGCCCCGGATTCAGCACCGCCAAGGAAGTGACCGACGTCTCCGGACGCGGTGTCGGGATCGATGTGGTGGTCTCGCGGGTGCGGCAGCTCGGCGGGGTGGTCGAGGTCCAGTCGGTGCTGGGGCAGGGGACGACTTTCACCCTGCGCCTGCCGATGACGCTGGCGGTGGTGCGGGTGCTGCTCGCCCGGGTGGGAACGGAACGCTACGCCCTTCCGTTGACTCACGTGGCGGAGACCATCGAGGTGACGGAGCAGACGATGGCGGCGTCGCAGACGCGGGACGCGCTGGTGCTGCGTGACCGGGTGATCCCGACCCGCGACCTGCGCGATCTGCTCTCGGTGGTGGATGGCCCGCCGCCGCGGCGGCGGCCCGGCATCA
>JBIOIC010000222.1:0-3533 GCA_044449625.1 Gemmatimonadales bacterium
CACGCTCTGGAACGGCATCCTCGGGAGCCAGCACCCCGCCGATGGCCAAAAGCTCTACTATGTCTCGCTGGCGCCGGGGCTCTGGAAGCTCTTCGGCACGCCGTTCCACGACTATTGGTGCTGCACCGGGACGATGAGCGAGTCGTTCTCCAAGCTGGGAGACAGCATTTATTTCCACGACGACAGCGGCGTCTACGTCAATCTCTTCATCGCCTCGGCGCTGGATTGGAAGGAACGCGGCGTCCACCTGGTGCAGGAGACGGCCTTCCCCGAACCGGGCGCCACGACGTTCACGGTGCACGCGGAGAAGCCGGCGAGCTTCGCGCTGCGGCTCCGGGTGCCGGCCTGGGCCACCGGCGCCAACCGGGCCACGTTGAACGGCAAGCCGCTCGAAGGATTCGCGCTGGCGGGGGGGTATTACGTGATCGATCGTACCTGGAAGGAGGGCGACAAACTCGCGGTCACCCTGCCGATGTCGCTGCATCTCGACCCGATGCCGGATGATCCGACCGTGGCGGCGGTGATGTACGGGCCGCTCGTCCTCGCCGGCAGGCTCGGCACCGCCGGCCTCACCCCCGCGACGCTCCGCGCCGGGCCGACCAAGCCGGGCACGGTGCCAGAACACACGCTCCCTCCAGTGCCGGCCCCTGCCTTCAAAGGATCGAGCGACGATCCGACACAGTGGATCAAGCCCGGCACGGCACCACTCGAATTCACGACCGTGGGCCAGACCACCGACGTGACCTTCACTCCCTTCCACCGGATATTCGACGAGCGCTATGCCATCTATTGGAAGATCACGCCTGCGTAATACGCGGCGCGCACGTCACCACGAGAGTCCCGCGCGAGAACGAACGCGTCCCGCGCGGGGACGCGCGGAACTCTGGCTTCTCCTGCTCACGGCGTGCGGCGGCATCCGGATCCCCGCCCGGTCCACCTCGGCGGCGGTCGTCCCGCCGGCCGAGACCGCGCCGGTATTCGCCCCCTTCCATCCGCTCAGCACTGACGCTCAACGGCTGGCGGGAGATCCGATGGCATTCGGAGTCCCGTTCGTGGTCCGCATCCGCGAGCTCGCCGGGACCATCCTCCCCCCCAACGTGCACGCCGTCGACGAGAACATCACCGTGGTCGAAGGGACCTGGTACGCCGCCCTGGGCGACCAGTTCGATTCGCTCGCGCTGCAAGCGCTCCCGGTCGGCAGCTTCCTCTTCGTCCCCCGGAATACGCCGGTCTACGGTTACGCTCCCGCGGAGGTCACCCTTCAGATCCACGGGATCGGGCCGTTGGAGCAACGCTACCTCGACACCCTCTACACCTTGATCGAGACCGGCGAGGACGACAGCACCGTGGTGACCGACCCCTCCCGCTTCCATTATCAGGCGGGGCAGACGGTGCATACCGTGCGCGGCACCGGACGCATCCGGGATGGGTACGCGACCGGCGGCCTGATCCAGTACGAGCTCGTGACCCCCAATGGCCGGCTCTTCATGGCCCGCGAAGGGGAGATTCGCCCCCGCTGACTCCACCAACCCACCGAATGCAACCTTTTGGGCCCTGGAGGCGTCTAGTTAGGTCAACGTTTCCTCTTGCAACCCGATCCGGGCCCCTCGATGCGACAGCTGAAGCTCGCCTTCCGCACCCTGTTCAAGACCCCGTTCGTCACCGCGATCGCGATCCTTTCCCTGGCCCTCGGCATCGGGGCCAACGCGGCGATCTTCTCCCTCTTCGATCAGATGCTGCTCCGGCCGGTACAGGCCCCCCACCCCGAAGAGCTGGTGAATCTCTCCGCGCCGGGGCCGAAGCCGGGGTCCCAGTCGTGTGGACAGGCGGGGGACTGCGACGACGTCTTCAGCTACCGGATGTTCCGTGATCTCGAAGCGCGCCAGACGGTCTTTACCGGGCTCGCGGCTCATGTCTCCTTCGGCGCCAACCTTTCCTATCAGAACGCCCCGCTGACCGGCCAAGGCATCCTCGTCTCCGGCTCCTACTTCCCGACCCTCGGCCTCAGGCCCGCCCTCGGCCGGCTCCTTGCCCAAGAAGATGACCAGGCCATCGGCGCCGGCTTCGTCACGGTGCTGAGCTACGATTTCTGGCAGGCGCACTGCGGCGCGGACCCCGCCGTGCTCGGACGGCAGATCACGGTGAACGGGCAGTCGCTGACGATCATCGGCGTCGCTCCCCGCGGGTTCCAGGGGACCACTCTGGGCGTTACGCCGGCGGTCTTCGTGCCGCTCACGATGCGCGGCCTCATCCTGCAGGGATGGACCGGATTCGAGAACCGCCAGAGTTACTGGGCCTACCTCTTCGGGCGCCGGAAGCCGGGCGTGACGCTGGAGATGGCGCGGGCTTCACTCAACACGTTGTATCACCCGATCATCAATGACGTCGAGGCGTCGCTCCAGAAGGGGATGAGCGAGCAGCGGCTGGTCCAGTTCCGCGCCAAGAAGATCGTGGCGGAGCCGGGCCGAGTGGGGCAGAGTTCCGTGCATCGGGAGGCGCGCACTCCCCTGCTGATGCTCTTCGGGGTCACGGCCATCGTGCTGCTCATCGCCTGCGCCAACATCGCCAACCTCCTCCTTGCGCGCGGGGCGAGCCGAGCCGGCGAGATGGGAGTGCGGCTGGCGCTGGGGGCGAGCCGAGCGCAGCTCCTGGTCCAGCTCCTTACCGAATCGGTGCTGCTGGCGCTGATGGGCGGACTCGCGAGCCTCCTGGTGGCCCAGTGGACCTTGGGGCTCATCGCCTCACTCCTCCCCCCCGAGGTTACCAGCACCATCAGCTTCGAACTGCAGCCGGCGGTACTCGCCTTCGCGGCCGTGATGTCGATCGGCACCGGACTCCTCTTCGGGATGTTCCCCGCGCTCCACAGCACCCGCGCCGATCTCGTCACCGCGATCCGCGCCAACGCGGGGCAGATCTCGGGTCACCGCGGCGCCGCCCGCTTCCGCGCCATCCTTGTCACCGCCCAGATCGCGCTCGCCACGGCGCTCCTGGTTTCCGCCGGTCTCTTCATGAAGAGCCTGATCAATGTGACCCACGTCGATCTCGGCGTGAAGATCGACGCCGTCACCACTTTCGGCATCTCCCCCGAACGGAGCGGCTACGACAGCACCCGCTCGGGGCTGCTCTTCGACAATGTCGAGCAGACCCTCGCCGCGCTCCCCGGCGTCACCGGTGTCACCGCCTCGATGGTCCCCCTGCTCGCGGGGGACAACTGGGGCACTGATGTCCGGGTGCAGGGCTTCCCCGAAGGCCCCGACGTGGACAACAACTCCCGCTACAACGAGGTGGGGGCCGGCTACTTCAAGACCCTCGGCATCCCGATCCTCTCCGGCCGGGAGTTCACCACCGCCGACCGGGTGGGTTCCCCCAAGGTGGCGGTGATCAACGAGGCGTTCGCCAAGAAGTTCCACCTCGGCTCCGACGCCGTGGGCAAGTTCATGTCCCAGGATGGGCGGAAGGGCCCGCTCGACATCCAGATCGTGGGCATCGCGCAGAACGCGAAATACAGCGACGTGAAGGACTCGGTCCCGGCG
>JBIOIC010000223.1:0-3509 GCA_044449625.1 Gemmatimonadales bacterium
CTACTTGACCGCCACGACCTCGATTTCCACCCGCACCCCGCGCGGCAGCCCCGCCACCGCGACGGTCGAACGCGCCGGACGATGCGTCCCGAAGTGGCGGGCGTAGACCTCGTTCATCGCGGCGAAGTCGGCCATATCGACGAGGAAGACGGTGGTCTTGACGACCTTGGAGAGATCAGAGCCCGCCGCCGCGAGCACCGCGGCGAGATTCCGCATCACCCGGTCGGTCTGCTCCGGCACCCCGCCGGCCACGACCTCGGTGGTGGCGGGATCGAGCGCGATCTGGCCGGCGGTGAAGATCATCCCATTGGCCACGGTGGCCTGGCTGTACGGGCCGATGGCCTGGGGGGCCTTCGGCGTGGCGACGAAATCGATCGGCATCATATCCCTCAACGTGGTTAGAAGAGTCCTTCGATGGTTCCATCGGGCCGGACCCGGATCGCCTCGGCCGACGGCACCCGGGCGAGCCCCGGCATGGTCATGATATCCCCGGCGAGCGCCACGACGAACCCCGCCCCCGCTGACGGGGTCACGTCGCGAACGGTGATCCGGAATCCCTTCGGCCGGCCGAGCTTGGTCGGATCGTCACTGAAAGAGTACTGGGTCTTCGCCATGCAGACGGGAGTCTGGCCCAGCCCCATCGACTCGCAGAGAGCGATGGCCTTCTCCGCCACCGGCGAGAAGTCGACTCCGTCAGCACCATAGATCTCGCGGGCGATGATCCCGATCTTCTCCTTGATCGGGAGCGCCACATCGTAGAGCGGCTTGAAGTCGGCCTTCTTCTCCATCAGGGTCGCCAAGATCTCGTTGACCACCGCCTCGCCCCCTTCACCGCCCTTCTCCCACACATCGCTCATCGCGGCCCGGACGCCCCACCCCTGGCACGCCTCCAGCACGGCGGTGATCTCCTCGGCGCTGTCGGTGATGAACCGGTTGACCGCGACCACCGGCGGTACCCCGAACTTCTTCACGTTGGCGACGTGCGCTTCCAGATTAACCATCCCGCGCCTGAGCGCCGCGACATCGGGCGTGCTGAGGGCATCCTTCTTGACCCCGCCGTGCATCTTGAGCGCGCGGATGGTGGCGACGACCACCGCCGCTTCGGGCTTGAGTCCCCCGAAGCGGCATTTGATGTCGAAGAACTTCTCCGCGCCGAGATCGGCGCCGAATCCCGCCTCGGTGAGGACGATATCGGCGAGCCCGAGCGCGAGCCGGGTGGCGGCGAGCGAATTGCAGCCGTGGGCGATGTTGCCGAAGGGTCCGGCGTGGAGCAGAGCCGGGCCCCCTTCGAGGGTCTGCACCAGATTCGGGAGGAGCGCGTCCTTCAGCAGCAGGGTCATCGCGCCAGAGGCCTTGAGCTCGGCGGCGGTGACCGGCTTCTTCTCCCGCGTGGTGCCGACGATGATGCGGCCGAGACGGGCTTCAAGATCGGTGAGGTCGCTCGCGAGCGCGAGGATCGCCATCACCTCGCTCCCCGGCACGATGACGAAGCGCTCCTCGCGCGTCGGCCCGCCATTCAATCCGCCGAGCCCGACGACGATGCTCCGGAGCGCCCGGTCGTTCATGTCGATCGTCCGGGGCCAGGTGATCCGGCGCGAATCGATGCCGAGGGCGTTGCCGTGGTGGATATGGTTGTCGAGCATCGCCGAGAGGAGGTTGTGCGCGGCGGCGACGGCGTGGAAGTCGCCGGTGAAGTGCAGGTTGATCTCATCCATGGGGACCACCTGCGCGTACCCGCCGCCGGCCGCGCCCCCCTTCACGCCGAAGACCGGCCCGAGCGAGGGCTCGCGGATGCAGAGGAGCACCTTGTGGCCCATCCGGCGAAACGCCTGGGCCAAGCCGACCGTGCAGGTCGACTTCCCTTCCCCCGCCGGCGTCGGGCTGATCCCGGTCACCAGGACCAAGCGCCCCTTCGGCGTCCGGGCCCGGACTACCTCCGGCGCAATCTTCGCCTTGAACCGGCCATACGGGAGGATCTGCTCAGCGGTCAGGCCGAGCTCGGCGGCCACGTCGGCGATGGGCCGGAGTTTCGCCGCCTGGGCGATGGCGATATCGGTAGGGACGGTGGTGGCCACAGGGGAGTTCCGGAAGAGGGTCGGAGGTCAGTGGGACAGTCGATCAGTGGGACCGGGGGTGGGTCAGTGGTGAAGCAGCCCCTACTCGTTCGCCGAAGAGGCGCCGGGCGTTGACGCCGGTCGCCTCGATGATCTCTTCCGGCGTCCGGCCGAGCACCTGGGCAATGCGATCGGCGACGTGGCGCACGAAGGCAGGCTCGTTGCGCTTCCCCCGTTCCGGGACCGGCGCCAGGTAGGGGGAGTCGGTCTCCAGCAGCAGCCGGTCGAGCGGGGTGGCGCGGATGGCGTCATCGCGGCCCCAGTTCTTGAAGGTGACCATTCCGCTGAAGGAGGCCAGGGCGCCGAGGGTGAGCGCCCCTTCGAGCAATCCCATTCCGCTGGAAAAAGAGTGCAGGATGACGCGGGCTCGCGGTTCGTTCCGGAGCAGGGCGAGGATATCGTCATCGGCTTCGCGGGCGTGGATCACCGCGGGGAGATCGAGCTCGACGGCGAGGGCGAGCTGGGCCTCGAAGGCTCTGGTCTGCGCCGCACGCGGAGAGTGGTCATAATGGTAGTCGAGGCCGATCTCGCCGAGGGCGACCGCCGCCGGAGCCCCGAGTGCCGTGCGGAGCCAGGCCGCCGCAGCGGCATCCCACGTCTTGGCATCGTGCGGATGGATCCCCGCGGCTACCGACACCATCGGCTCTGCCGCCGCGAGGGCAAAGGCCCGTTCCGCCGTCTCCCGTGATTCCCCGATCACGACCAGATGCCGCACCCCCGCCTCGCGAGCGCGGCGGAGGACGTCCGGCCGGTCCGCCGAGAACGCCTCCGCCGCCAGGTGGCAGTGGGTGTCGACCAGCACCTCAGACCTTGGCGGGAGCCGTCACCGCGCGGGCGCCTTTGACGTCGGCGCCGGGCCACCGGTTCTCGATGTACATGAGGATCGGGGAGGCGATGAAGATCGACGAGAAGGTGCCGGTGAAGACGCCGAAGAACATCACCAGCGAGAAGGGCCGGATGACCTCGCCGCCGAAGATCGCGAGCGCGGCCAGGGTCACCAGTACGGTGCCGTGGGTCAGCACGCTCCGCGGCAGGGTCTCGTTGATCGAGAGGTTCAAGATGCCGTAGAGGTCGCTCCGCTTGAACTTGTGCAGGTTCTCGCGGACGCGGTCGAAGATGATGATGGTGTCGTTCAGCGAATAGCCGACCATCGAGAGCACGGCGGCCACGACCACCAGGCTCACCTCGAGGTGCATGATGGCGATGAAGGCGATCGTGGCGATGACGTCGTGCGCGGTGGCGATCACCGCGGCGACCCCGAAGCGCCACTCGTAGCGGATCGCGAGGTAGGCCAGCACCACGAAGAACGAGAGGAAGATGAGCCAGAGCGCCTGACTGCGGAGCTCGGCCCCCACCTTCGGCCCGATGGCGTAGTAGTGCTCGATCTTGTAGTGC
>JBIOIC010000224.1:0-3496 GCA_044449625.1 Gemmatimonadales bacterium
GCGTCCCGGCGGTGACCATCGTGAGCCCCTGCTCGTACTTGGCCTTGGGCCAGAGGGCGATCTTGTCCACGATGATGATGACGGAGGGTGTGGCGCACTTCCGCGGATCGAGGCCGAGGTCGCCGACGCCGCGGGTGACCACCGTGCGGATGTACGCCTCGGCGAGCCCTGAGCGCTTGACCGCCTCTTCGTGAAGGCGCGCCATCTCGTCTTGCGGGATCGGAATGGTGAGCCAGATCGCTTTGGCCGAGTCGTAGAGCCGGTCGAGATGCTCGGTGAGGCGGAAGATCTTGCCGCCGTAGACGCGGATCCCTTCGAAGATCCCGTCGCCGTAGAGGAGCCCGTGATCGAAGACCGAGACCATCGCCGTCTCCCGGTCACACCACTTCCCGTCGAGCCAGATCGTCGTCACGGATGCCTCGGGAAGAACAGGATGGAGGGATGCGCCCGCCTGGGCTCGAACCAGGAACTGTCGGCTTAAAAGGCCGATGTGATACCATTTCACCACGGGCGCGGGGAACTAAAGACCAAGAGCTTAGAGCTTAGAGCTTAGAGCTTAGAGCTTAGAGCTTAGTCCGAAGATAACGCACGCGGAGAGGGTGCGAAATGCGCGGCGCAGCACGCGTCGATTGACAGCGCGGCGACCATTACATAGACTGTCTATGTCATGACCACATCACCTGATCGCGACGAGATCCCCCCCGGGACCCTCGAGATGCTGATCCTGCAGACGGTCGCCCGCACCGGCGAGTCGCACGGCTTTGAGATCGCGGAGGCGATCGCGCGGGGCTCGGCGACCGTCTTGCAGGTCGAGGAGGGCTCGCTCTACCCCGCCCTGCAGCGGCTACTCATCAAAGGGTGGCTGGTGGGAGAGTGGGGTCGGACGAGCGAGAACCGCCGAGCGCGGTACTACCGCATCACTTCGACGGGGCAGAAGCAGCTGGCGCACGAGGTCGAGAGTTATCGCCGGGTATCGCACGCGATCGCCTCCATCCTCCGTCCCGCCTGATGGCGGGCATCGGCGAGTGGTGGCGCCGGCTCGGCCTGCTTCTCCATCGCGACCGCGCCACAGCGGATCTTGAAGAGGAGATGCGACTGCACCGCGAGCAACGGGCCGAGAGGCTCCGCAGGGCGGGAGTCGCCCCCGAAGATGCAGTGCCCGCCGCCCGGCGCCAGTTCGGCAATCACACGAGATACCAGGAAGAAGGCCGGGATATGTGGGGCCTTAGCTGGATCGACGACGCCATCCAGGACGTCCGCTACGCCGCACGCCGTCTCCGTCAACGGCCCGGCTTCACCGTGGCGGTGGTCGGCATCCTCGCCCTCGGCACCGGCGCCACCACGGCGATGTTCAGCGCGGTGGACGCCGCGATGCTCCGGCCACTGCCGTTTCCACGGGCGGGTGAGTTGGTCGCGCTCCCCCGAGTCAGTATCCCCTTCGGACAGGACCTGACGGCAACGCGTGACCCGAACAGGAAATCCGCCGTCATCGCGAACGCCGGCATCGAGATCACCGATGTCATGACCATGCGGCAGCAGTTCTCCCACGTCGCCGCCTGGGCAGCCGGCGGCCTCAACCTCTCGGATCCTGAGCGTCCGCTCCGGCTGAATGTCGGGGTGGTCTCCGCCGATTTCTTCGCAACGATCGAGACGCCGCCGCAGTTGGGCCGTGGCTTCATTCCCGAGGAAGGCAGACCGGGCGGGACCCACGTCGTCGTCCTGTCATATGGACTCTGGCAGCGCCAGTACGGCGGCCGGGACCTGCTCAATCATGTAATCCTGCTCAACGGCAAGGCATATACCGTGGTAGGGGTAATGCCGCCTGGGTTCTCCTTTCCGAAGGAGAGCGACATCTGGATTCCCATGGCGGTGCCCGCCACTTATGAGACCTTCGAGGCCTTCCGAGGCTTCCTATCCTCCGAGGTGATCGCGCGGATCGCACCGGGGGTCGACGTCCGGGCCGCATCGTCGGTGTTGTTGTCGCGCTGGCAGGCCGCCATCGGCGCCGAGGCCGCACGATTCCCCAACTCCGGCACCCACGAAACACTCGACAAGCTTGAGCGCGATGGCGCGGCGCAACCCCTCCAGCAGAGTTTGGTGGGTGATCGACGCGTTGCCTTGCTGACCCTCCTCGGCGCAACCGGCCTCCTGCTCCTGATCGCCTGCGCCAATGTCACCAACCTGTTGCTCTCGCAAGCAGTAATCCGGCGCCGGGAGATCGCAGTGCGTGAGGTACTCGGCGCCACTCGCGGACGAGTCGTACGACAGCTGCTGACTGAAAGCACGCTGTTGACCATCGCCGGCGCGGTGCTCGGGATCGCGTTGGCCCCGCTATCACTGAACCTCCTTCGAGCCCTGCTTCCGGCCGGGCTCGCCGGCTTAGCTCCGGCGCGCATCGACCTCCGCGTCCTCACCTTCACTATCCTGCTCGGTGTCGCCACAGGGATCGTATTCGGACTCTGGCCCGCGCTCGTTACTTCTCACGACGCTCCTGCCGAGACCATCAAGTCAGGGAGCGGATATGGGGCGACCGCCGGCGGGGCCGGCCGGCTGCGCCGCGGCTTGGTGGCGGGTGAGCTGATGCTGACGGTGGTGCTGCTGGTCGGGGCTGGGCTGATGCTCCGAAGCTTCGGACGGGTCATGGGTCTGGACCGCGGGATGGACATCGAACACGTCGGCACGCTCGAACTATCCCTCCCCTTTGGTCCCGGGAACGCATCATCACGACGAGGCCGGGTCGAGGAGATACTGGCCCGTCTTGAAGCAGTGCCGGGGATCTCTGCTGCTGGCGCGGTGAACGACCTTCCACTAGGAGGAGGTGGAGGAATTGCGCAGACCATCACGGTTGACAACGCGGCCGGGCCGGATCTGGGCTATCAACCCTACGCTCGGACCTTGGCCGCGTCTAGCGGATATTTCGACGCGATGGGGATCCACCTTATCGCGGGCCGGCATTTCAGGGCGAACGATGACTCTCTTGCGCCAGCCGTGGCCGTCATCAGCGCCGGAATGGCTGAGGCCTACTGGCCCGGGGTCAATCCACTGGGAAGGACGTTTCACCTCTCCGCCGAGATTCCAGTGACGGTCGTGGGTGTGGCATCGGACGTTCGCGAACTCGGCCTCGAACGGAAGCCGATGCCCCAGATGTATTCCGCGATCTCCCAGGGGAGCCCCAGCACCGTAGCCATCGTCGCCCGCGGCACCCTGCCGCCCGAGGCTCTCCTCACCGCGATGCAGGCGGCGATCCACTCCGTCGACCCCTCCCAAGCGATCTACCATCTCCGCACAATGGACGACGTACTGAGCACCTCGGTCGCACCCCGCCGGACCAACACCATCCTCATCTCGCTCTTCGCGGCACTGGCGCTCGTCCTCGCTTCATTCGGCGTCTACGCGGTCGTCGCCTACGGCGTGGCTCAGCGCTCCCACGAGTTCGGGATCCGCTCCGCCCTCGGCGCCACCGGCCGGGACCTCGTCGGGCTGGTTTCGCGGGAAA
>JBIOIC010000225.1:0-3486 GCA_044449625.1 Gemmatimonadales bacterium
ACGAGTGCGCTGGGGAGTTACGGCGGGTGGAACGCTGGGCGCAGATGCGCAGAGGCGCAGGGGCGGAGCCCGTGGGGCGAGCAACGGGGTGGGTTCGGATGGGTCGAGCAGGATTTCGGAAGCGCTCCCCCTTTGCGCCCGTCCACCCCTGCGCCTCTCCGCCCCTCCGTCCCTGCGGAAAGCGACGACACGCCGCGCTACGTCAAGGGAGAACGGGTGAAGCACCGGAAGTTCGGCAGCGGTGTCATCCAGGGATTGAGCGGCGGAGGGCGCGAGCTCAAGGTGACGGTGCAGTTCGACGACACCGAGACCGGGATCAAGCAGCTGCTCGTGGCCTACGCCGGGCTGGAGCGGGACCGCGATTGGGAGAGCGCATGAGCATCGAAGAGAAGACGATCCGCCACATCGCCGCCCTCGCGGAGCTGGCGGTCACCGATCAGGAGGTGACCGCGCTGGCGAGTCAACTCGACCGCATCGTCGCCTTCGTGGCTAAGCTGGAAGAGGCCGATGTCCCGGTCGATGCGCCGGAGTATGCCGTCGGACCGGCAGAGGTGGCGCTCCGCGAGGACGTCGTGGCGCCGGAACCGATGACCCGCACCCCCGAGATGCTCGCCCCCGATTTCCGAAACGGCCTCTACGTGGTGCCGCGACTCGGCGCGATGGAGGACCCGGAATGAGCGCGGTCCGGAACATCAGCGAGGCGGTCCGCACCGGCCGCACCACCGCGGCGCGCGCCGCGGAGCAGGTCGAGCGGCTCCTGCTCAAGTCGGATCGCGACGGGTTGAACGCCGCACTCGACTGGAGCCCGGAGTATTTGAAGCGCGAAGCGGCCCGGATCGACCGTGCCCCCGCCAAGGGGCGGCTCGCCGGGGTCCCGATCGCGATCAAGGACAACATCGCGACACTGGAGCTCCCGACCACCTGCGCCTCGCGGATCCTCGACGGCTACCTGAGCCCCTACGAGGCGACGGTCATCACCCGGCTCCGTGAAGCCGGTGCGTTCGTCGCCTGCAAGGCGAACCTCGATGAGTTCGCGATGGGGAGCTCGACGGAGTGGTCGGCCTTCGGACGGGTCAAGCACCCGCTCGACCCGAGCCGAGTCCCTGGCGGCTCCTCCGGTGGTTCGGCGGCACTGGTCGCCGCCGGAGTCACCCCCGTGGCACTCGGCTCGGAGACGGGGGGCTCCGTCCGCCAGCCGGCGAGCTTCTGCGGTGTCGTCGGATTGAAGCCGACCTACGGCCGAGTGAGCCGCCACGGACTGGTGGCGTTCGGATCGTCGCTCGACTGCATCTCGCCGTTCGGCGAGATGGTGGATGATGTCGCCCGAGTCCTCGCGGTCATCAGCGGCCACGATCCCTTCGACGCCACGACCGCCGATCGCCCTCCCCTCGCCCTCGATGCCCCTCGGCGCGAGCTCAAGGGACTCACCATCGGACTTCCGAAGGAGTATTTCCCCGCCGACCTCCACGGCGGGGTCCACGCGGCGCTCCAGCGCACCATTGCCAAGGTCCGCGAACTCGGCGCCACGGTGAAGGAGGTCTCCCTCCCGCACACGGCCTACGCGGTGCCGACCTACTACATCGTCGCTCCGGCGGAGGCGGCGGCCAATCTCGCCCGCTTTGACGGGGTGCGCTACGGCCCCCGCGGCGGGAGCAGCACCGCCGACTTGACGGAGATGTACCGCGCAACTCGCGGGGCGGGGTTCGGTCCTGAGGTGCGGCGCCGGATTCTGGTCGGCACCTACGTCCTCTCGGCCGGCTATACCGATCGCTACTATCACCGCGCCCAGCAGATGCGGGGGCTCCTGGCCCAGGACTTCGAGCGGGTCTTCGCGAACGGCGTCGATCTCCTCCTCACCCCGACGACGCCGACTCCGGCCTTCAAGGCGGGGGAGAAGATTTCCGATCCGGTCGCGATGTATCTGGCCGATGTCTTCGTCTGTCCGTCGAGCTTGACCGGTCACCCCGCCATCACGATCCCGGTGGGGCGGGACCAGGGGCTCCCGATCGGAGGGCAGCTGATCGCCCCGATGTGGCAGGAGGGGAAGATGCTCGCCGCAGCTTCCGCCCTCGAACTGGCGCTCGACGCCAAGTCGGAGGTGCGCTGATGAGCTGGGAGACGATCATCGGACTCGAAGTCCACGTGCAGCTGAAGACCCGCTCCAAAATGTTCTGCGGCTGTTCGACCGCTTTCGGCGACCCGCCCAACACCAACGTCTGCCCGGTCTGCCTCGCTCTTCCCGGCGCCCTCCCGGTGCCGAACGGAGAGGCGATCCGGCTGGCGACCCTGGCCGCACTGGCGCTCAACTGCGCAGTGCATGAGCGCAGCATCTTCGCGCGGAAGAACTACTTCTACCCCGATCTTCCGAAGGGGTATCAGATCTCGCAGTTCGACAAGCCGCTCGCGACGGCGGGTCATATCGAGATCGATACCGCCGAGCGGGGCCGGCTCCGCATCGGCATCACTCGGCTCCACGTGGAGGAAGACTCGGGGAAGAGCGTGCACGACAGGGTCCCCGGGAAGACGGCGATCGACTTGAATCGCGCCGGGGTGCCGCTGGCCGAGATCGTGAGCGAGCCCGATCTCCGGAGTCCGGCGGAGGCGCGGGCCTATCTCACGGCGCTGAAGCAGATCCTCCTCTTTGCCGGGGTCAGCGACTGTTCGATGGAAGAGGGATCGCTCCGGGTCGACGGGAATCTCTCGATCCATCGGCCGGGGACCCCGTTCGGGACCAAGACCGAGGTCAAGAACCTCAACTCCTTCGCCAATGTGGAGCGGGCGCTCGAACTGGAAGTGGAGCGGCAGACCGCGCTGCTGGAGAGCGGGGGGAAGGTGGAGCAGGTGACGATGCTCTATAACGCGGGCAGTGATTCGATGAAGGTGATGCGCTCGAAGGAAGACAGCCGGGACTATCGGTACTTCCCCGATCCCGATCTCCCGCCGCTGATGTTGTCGAGCGCCTGGATCAGTGAGCGGAGGGAAGAGCTTCCCGAGCTTCCGGCCGCCAAGCGCGAGCGCCTGCTGCAGCGCTACGGGATCCCGGCCTACGATGCCGGTGTCCTCACCGGTGAACCGGCCCTGGCCGATTACTTCGAAGCGGTGGTGGCCGCAGGCGCCGATGCGAAGCACGCCTCCAACTGGGTGATGGGGGATGTCATCGCCGGCTGGAATGAGACCGCGACCTTCGAGGTGACGGCTCCTCGGCTCGCCGCGCTGATCGCCCTGGTGCAGGCCAACACCGTGAGCCACGCCTCGGGGCGGAAACTCTACGCCGCGATGCGGAGCTCCGGCGAGACGCCGGAAGCGCTGGCGGAGAAGCTCGGCTTGAAGCAGGTGGCCGATACCGGTGCCCTCACCCAGTGGGTCGACGAGGTCCTCGCGGCGCATCCGGGGGAAGTCGCCCGCTATAATGGTGGGGAGACCAAGCTGATCGGCTTCTTCGTGGGGCAGGTGATGAAGAAGAGCGGGGGGAAGGCCGATCCGAAG
>JBIOIC010000226.1:0-3476 GCA_044449625.1 Gemmatimonadales bacterium
ACGCCAATCCGGAGTATCGAGCGAGATTGCCCCACGGACGATCCGACGGAGCACGACAGCGCCGAGCGCGAGGCGGACGAGCAGGTAGACGGTGCCGAGGAGCCAGATCGCAAAGAGGACAGTGATGAGCGCGGGGCCTCGGCGCGCGGGTGAAACGACGGTGCTCTGCTCCGCCGCGGCGAGCTGGCCTCGATCGCGGGAGCGGACCGCTCCTCGCGGTTCGTCGGGGGCCGGAGCGATGACCTCGGAAGCAGGAGCGGCGAGGAGGGCCGCCGGAGGGGCGAACGCGGTGGCGGGGACGGCGGCCACCGGGAGACGCCAAGGCAGCGCGATGCTCAAGATCGGAAGCACCACCAGGGCGACGAGCCCGACGGTCCAAAGGAGATGACGCAGTGCGGCCGAGGCACGGCGGAGCAGGAGGCTCGCGCTCCAGATGAGCAGGAGAACAAGAGTCCCCTTGAGGAGAAGCCCCACGAGCCAAGTGACCGCTCCAGCGGACGGCAATGATGTGGTCAACATCGTTATCTCCCCTCTTCGCCGGCTTTGCGGATCTCGCTCGCGAGGCGGCGGACCGCTGCCTCCGGAAGATCCAGATCCGAGCGTTCCAGCAACGCGACGAGGGCCCGTTCGGCCGAGCCATCGAAGAAGGTGTCCACCAGATGATCGAGCGCCACCGTCCGGGCCCGCTCCCGCGCCACCGCGGGGAGGTAGACGTAGCGGGGCCCATCCTCCTTGTGGACGATATGCCCCTTCTCCTTCAGGACGCGGAGGATCGACCGGACCGCCGAATAACTTGGCGGATCGGCCAGTTCGTCCATCACCTCGACCACCGTCGCGGCACTGCGCCGGTAGAGGATGTCCATCACTTCGCGCTCTCGGCGGCTGAGCGTCGGCTTGGCTTTGGCTTCAGGCATACGGTCGCTCTCTGCTGAAATTTCAGCATAACATACGACGCCGTCCCCGGGGCGTCAAGGACCCCCGGTCCCGCGCTTGACTGGGGCCCGGCGGGGGCCTTCCCTTCCCGGTCCACCCCGCGCAACTGCTCACTGAACGACCCGTTGAAGGAATCCCTCCGATGCCCCCCCTCACCCTCGATCCCAAGACCACCGCCCTTGTTCTGATCGATCTCCAGAAAGGGATCACGTCGTCGCCAACGGTGCCTCACGCCGCCGACGACGTCGTCTCCCGCGGAGCGGAGCTCGCCGCCAGGTGCCGAGCCCGTGGCGCGTTGGTGGTGTTGGTTCGGGTGGATGTCGGCCGCCACGGTGAATTAGCGCCCACCCCGGAGGCCGATCGACCCCGACCGAAGATGGACTTCCCCGCCGACTGGGCCGATCTCGTTCCGGCGCTGGCCCAGGCGCCGAGCGACGTCGTGGTCACCAAGCATCAACCCAACGCCTTCTACGCCACCGACCTTGAGGTACAGTTGGCGCGCCGAGGAATCGAGACCATCATCCTCGGCGGAATCAGCACCAACATCGGAGTGGAAGCGACCGCGCGCGCCGCCCACGAGCGGGGATACGAGCAGGTCTTCGTGGAGGATGCGATGGCCGCGCGCGATGTGGAGCTCCACACCGTGACCACGGCCAAGTTCCTGCCCACCATCGGTCGGGTGCGTTCCACCCGCGAGGTGCTGGCCGCCCTTGGTTGAGCCCCGCGGGCCCGCCTCCCTCGGCCGAGCGCTCCGGCACCGGAATTACCGGCTCTTCTTCGGTGGCCAGGGCACTTCGCTGGTCGGCACCTGGATCACCCGGATCGCGACGAGCTGGCTGGTCTATCGGCTGACCGGCTCGGTGCTGCTGCTCGGCCTGGTCGGCTTTGCCGGGCAGATCCCGACCCTGGTGCTCGCGCCGTTGGCCGGTGTGCTGGTGGACCGCTGGAACAAGCACCGGATCCTGGTGGTGACACAGGTCTTCTCGATGCTCCAGTCGCTGGCGCTCGCGATGCTGACGCTCGCGGGGATCATCACCGTCACCGACGTGGTGGTGCTCCAGCTCGTTCAGGGAACGATCAACGCCTTCGATACGCCGGCGCGCCACTCGCTGCTGGTGCAGATGATCGAGGACCGCGCCGATCTTCCCAACGCCATCGCGCTCAATTCCTCGATGGTGAACCTGAGCCGGATCATCGGGCCGTCGATCGGCGGCGTGCTCATCGCGCTGGTGGGCGAGGGGTGGTGCTTCGCGGTGGATGCGGTGAGCTACCTCGCGGTCATCGCCTCCCTCCAGGCGATGCGGCTGGCGCCGGTGGAGCGGGCGGTCACGGCTACCCGGTTCTCCGAAGAGCTCCGCGAGGGATTCGCCTACGTCTCGCGCTTCCCGCCGGTGCGGGCCGCCCTCATCCTGCTCGCCCTCGTCGCCACGATGGGGATGCCGTACGTGGTGCTGATGCCCGCCATCGCCGAAGGGGTCCTGCACGGGGGCCCGCACACTCTCGGCTTCCTGATGACCGCCTCGGGGGTCGGTGCGCTGATCGGGGCGCTCTACCTCGCCTCGCGGCACAGCGTCCTCGGCCTCTGGCGCGTGATCGCCGCCGCCACGATGCTCTTCGGCGCCGGCCTGGTCGCCTTCTCCTTCGCGACGAAGCTCTGGATCGCGCTCGCCGTCCTTCCCCTGGTCGGCGCCGGGATGATGGTGGCGATGGCCGCCGTCAACACCATCATCCAGACGATGGTGGAGGAGCGCTTGCGCGGCCGGGTGATGGCGTTCTACGCGATGGCGTTCCTCGGCACCGCCCCGATCGGAAGCCTCCTCGGCGGCGTGGTGGCCGATCGGATCGGCGCACCGCACACGATCTTCCTCGGCGGGATCGCCTGCGTCCTCGGCGCGATCGTCTTCCGGCTCCACCTGCCGGCGCTGCGGCCGCACATCCGCGAGGTATACACGGCCCGAGGGATACTGCCCGCCCCCGACTGATCGGATTTGCGGCCGGGCCCGGCGCGATTCAGATTGATTGTCCAACCCCGCTCCGGAGAGCTTTGATGCGTTCTCGTTTCGCCGTTGCCCTCGCAGGACTGACCACGCTTGCCGCCTGCGCCCGGCCGGCGCCGGTCGCCACGGCCCCGAACCTCGTTACGGTCCACGCGAAGGACTACGCCTTCGAGGCCCCCACGTCGATTCCGGCGGGGATGACGACGTTCCACTTCATCAACGACGGTCCGGGGCTTCACCACCTGTCGGTGGTCCGGCTGGACAGCGCGAAGAGCTTTGCCGACTTGGAACTGGCCCTGAAGAACCCCGGACCACCCCCCGCCTGGATCGTGGCGGTCGGCGGGCCCAATGCACCCGACCCGATGCACGATGCCACCGCAACCATGGACCTCGTCGCGGGCAATAACGCGTTCGTCTGTTTCGTCGACCTCCCCGGCAACGTGCCCCACTTCGCCAAGGGGATGATGAGTCCGCTCACGGTCACGCCCAGCACGGCGACCGCCGCGGCGCCGGCCTCCGACATCAGCATCGGACTCAACGACTACG
>JBIOIC010000227.1:0-3456 GCA_044449625.1 Gemmatimonadales bacterium
CCTACCCGCCTACCCGCCTACCCGCTCCCGCACCCGCACCGCCGCCAGACAGATCCGTTCGCAGAGCTCGCCGAAGCTGATTCCGACGGCGGCGCCGGACTGGGGCATCAGGCTGGTCGCGGTCATTCCGGGGAGGGTGTTGACCTCAAGGCAGACGAGTTCGTTCCGCGGGCTTAAGCGGAAGTCGGCTCGGCTGTAGCTGCCAAGCTTGAGCGCCCGATGGGCAAGGAGGCCGAGCCGCTGGGCTTCGGCGGTCACGGTGGCGGGGAGCTCGGCCGGGAAGATCTCGCGTGACATCCCCGGCTGGTACTTGCACTCGTAATCGAAGATCTCGTGCTGGGGGATGATCTCCCCGACCGCGAGCGCCTCGCCATCGAGGATACCGACGGTCAGTTCGCGTCCCGGAATGAAGCGTTCAATCATCACCTCATTATCGAAGCGCGCGGCGAGCGCGATCGCCGCCGCCAGCTCCGTCTTCTTCTTGACCACCGAGAGCCCGACGGTGGAGCCCTGCTTCGACGGCTTGACCACGCAGGGGAAGCCGAGGCGGTGTTCGATCTCCTCCTCGCTGGCCGGGGCCATCAGCCATTCGGCGACCGGGACTCCCGCCGCGCGGAAGAGGATCTTCGAGATGTCCTTGTCCATCGCGACCGCGCTGCCGAGGGGACCGCTCCCGGTGTAGGGGACGCCGATCACATCGAGCACCGCTTGGAGCGTACCGTCCTCGCCCCAGCCACCGTGGAGGGCGAGGAAGATCACCTCGGCGTTCCGCACCGCCGGGAGCTGACTCAGCCGGCCGACCAGGAGATCCCGCTGCTGCGTGAGCAGCGTATCAGTGCTCGGCGGCGCGTGACCGACCCGGGCGGGGATGAGCGAGGCCTCATCCGCGCGGGCGATTTCGCCGCGGACCGTGTCGACCACGGAGACGTTGTGTTTACGGCTGCGCAAGGCGGCGATGACTTGTACCGCGGAGGCCAGCGCGACGTCGCGTTCGGCGGAGGCGCCGCCGGTGAGGACGGTGATGTTCATGGGCGGAGGGGCGGAGAGGCGCACAGGCGCAGGGGCGCACGGACGCAGGGGCGCAGGGACGCAGGGATGCAGAATCGCAGCCGAGGCCCGGATCCCTCCGCCTCTGCGCCCCTCCGCCTCTGCGTTGTCATCGCCCGATCAACTGCTGCAGCAGGTCGTAGCGGCTCACGATGCCGACCAGCTTGTCGCCCTGCTGCACCACCGCCGCGGGAGCGCCGGCGGAGAGGATCGTGCCGAGGTGCTCGAGCGGGGTCTGGATGTCGACGACGGGGAACGGGGGATCCATCGCTTCCCGTACCGGGCGGTCGAGGAGAGTGGGCCGAGCCAGGGCGATGCTGGAGAGCCCGCCTTCGGTGAGCCCGCCGACGACCTTGCCGCCGTCGATCACCGGGAGCTGACTCACCCCCCAGGTGCTCATCAGGTTCAGCGCCTGGCGGACCTGCGATGCGGAGGTGACCGAGACGAGGGTCGGCTGCGCGCTCTGACGGCGGGTGATGAGATCGGCGACGGTCTTCTTCTCGGCGTCGAGGAGTCCGTTCTCCTGCATCCAGTCGTCGTTGAAGACCTTGGAGAGGTAGCGTTCGCCGGTATCGCAGAGGATCGTCACGATGCAGGCGGCCGGATCGTCCAATTGGCGCGCCAGCTCGAAGGCGATGTGCACATTGGTCCCAGCCGAGCCGCCGACGAGGATCCCCTCTTCCCGCGCGAGGCGGCGGGCCATCGTCATCGAATCACGATCGGAGACCTGGCGCCACTCATCGATCACGTCCCAATGGACCGTCGTCGGCGCCTTGTCGCCGCCGATCCCTTCCACCTTATAGGGCGCCCCGTCCCCCAGCTTCTTCGTCTTGGCGTAGCCGGCGTAGAGCGAGCCGACCGGATCGCCGGCAATGATGCGGATGTTGGCGTTCTTTTCTTTCAGGAACTTGCCGGTGCCGCTGACGGTCCCGCCGGTCCCCGCTCCGGCCACGAAGTGCGTCACCTTGCCCTTGGTCTGCTCCCATATCTCGGGGCCGGTGGTGCGGTAGTGCGATTCGGGGTTGACCTGGTTGTAGAACTGGTTGGCGAGGACCGCGCCCGGGGTGTCGTGCACGATCTGCTTCGCCTTCATCACGTAGTTCTCGGGATGATCCGGCGGGACGGCGGTCGGCGTGACGACCACTTCCGCGCCATACGCCTTGAGGAGGCGGATCTTCTCCTGCGACATCTTGTCGGGGAGGGTGAAGATGCAGCGATACCCCTTGAGCGCCGCCGCGATCGCGAGTCCGACGCCGGTGTTGCCGGAGGTTCCCTCGACGATCACGCCGCCGGGCTTGAGGTCACCGCGCCGCTCCAGGTCTTCGATGATGGCGAGGCCGATCCGGTCCTTCACGGAGGCGCCGGGATTCACGTATTCGGCTTTGCCGTAGACGGGGGTGCGGACGCCCTTGCCGATCCGCGACAGGCGGATGAGCGGCGTCCACCCGATCGTGTCGAGGACCGAGTCGTACGGTTCCAGGTGCTGAGGTTTCACGGAGTCACCCCTCCCGCGTGCGCCGGATGCTTGAACAGGATCGGCTGGGTGAATGTGAGGGCGACGGGAACGCCGTTCCGAGTCGCGGGCGCGAAGCGGAGCCTCGGCACCGCCGCGAGCGCTGCGGAGTCAAGAGCGGGGTAGCCGCTCGATTCGGCGACCTTGGTCGAATCGGGATCGACTTTGCCCGTCGAGTCGACGTGGAGGCGGAGGAGGACTTTGCCGTCGATCCCCTGGGTGTAGAGCGCCAGCGGGTATTCGACCGGGCTGTCGCCGTTCCGCGCGACGGGCGGGTCGATAGTCCGGCTGGCCGGAGCCGCCTTGCCCGGAAGCTGAACGGTCGCGTTATCGGGGTGGCCGCAGGCGGCGAGCAGCATAAGGACGGGAAGGGCGGGTGCGAGGCGCATCGGGCAAAACTAGCGCCAAACGGGGCGCGTGGCGAGTCGGCCGATCCTGCGCGACCGGCTTCACATTCGGCGGGCAGCCACAAGACCACGGAGACACGGAGGCGGCACGGAGAACGGCGATTGTAGTGGTCTCGCGAGCGGATCTTCGCGCGCAAGTTCCACCTCAAGGCCGTTCTCCGTGTTCTCCGTGCCTCCGTGGTCACGCAGTTCTTGTCCGGTCACGATGCCTGGCGCTGGGCAGGCAACCACAGGACCACGGAGACACGGAGACTGCACGGAGAACTGCGGTTGTCATGGTCTCGCGAAAGGAGCTCCGTGGGCAAGGCCACACCCTCGGGCTGTTCTTCGTGTCCCTCCGGCTCTCCTTGCCTCCGTGGTGTTGTTGTTCTAGTCCTGCCGCGATGCTCGCTTCTTGAGCTCCGCCAGGCGGTTCAACGCCTCGAGCGGCGTGAGCGAATCGACGTCGGTCGCGCGAAGCTCCTGCATCACCGGATCGGGGGGCGGCAG
>JBIOIC010000228.1:0-3422 GCA_044449625.1 Gemmatimonadales bacterium
ACCCTCCCCACCACCTCCGCCAACACCTCGAAACTGAACGGCTTCTCCAGCACGATTCGGTCGGTCCGCGCGATCAGCGCCGCGACCTCGGGTGACGCCACATCGCCGGTCATGATCACCAGACGCCGATGCAGGTCGGGCCGGAGCACCGCCAGCCGATCCACCAGATCGACCCCCGAGAGTCCCGGCATCCGAAGGTCGGTCAGGATCAGATCCAGCGTCCCGTTCGGCGCCGCGAGGCAGCGGGCCAGCGCGTCGTCGCCATTGAGCGCCTCCTCCACTTTCCACCCCCGTCGACTGAACCACCGGCGCAGCGCGAGGCGGATGGCGGCCTCATCCTCGACCACGAGCACCTTCCCCGCCGCGACCGGCGCGGGCGGTGCGTGCTCGAGCACCTCGGCTTCGAGAGCGGCATAGCCCGGGAGGGTCACCGTGAAACGGGCTCCGCTCCCCTCGCTGACGGGCCGGTTCTCCGCCCGGATGGCGCCACCGTGCGCCTCAACGATGCCGAGGGTAACGAAGAGACCGAGGCCAGTTCCTTCGCCGTCGTGCTTGGTGGTGAAGAAGGGCTCGAATATCCGCGGCAGCACCTCAGGCGGGATCCCTCCGCCGTTGTCTTCCACGACCAGGATCACCCCCGCCTCCGCGGCCCAGACCCGGAGCGTCACCACTCCTCCGTGCGGCACCGCCTGCGCCCCGTTCTGTATCAGGTTGACGAGGACCTGCTCCAGTCCGGCGCGATCGGCATCGAGATCGGGCACATCGTGGGCGACCGACACCACAAGTTCCGCCCCCTGTTCGTCCAGCGTGGCCGCGAGCCCGCTCACCGCGCCGCCAACCAGGTCGGCCACTACGATGCGCTCGCGGCGGACTTCACGGCCGCGCACCGCCGCCAGCAAGTCACGAACGATGGCCCGGGCCCGATACGCCTGCTGCCGAACGATCCCCAGCAGCTCCCGGTCCTCGGCCGACAGGCTCGGCATGTCCGCCACCTCTTCGGTGAGATGGAGCACCGCCGTGAGGGGGTTGTTGAGCTCGTGCGCCACGCCCGAGACGAGGCGGCCGACCGTGGAGAGCTTCTCGGCCTGGATCAGTTCTGCCTGTGTCGCGATCAGCCGCTGATACGCGGCGCGGAGCTCGTGGTCGTCGGTACGGACCCGGTCGGCCATCCGGTCGAAGGCGTGCGCCAGCGATGCGATCTCGTCGGTGCCGGGATAGCCCACCGGCGCCACGTCGAGCCGACCCGCCGCCATCTCCACCGCCGCCGCCCGCAGCCGTCCGATGGGACCGACCAGACTGAGCGCGAACTGGCGCAGGATCAGATACCCGATGCCGAGGGCGACGAGGAGCACCAGGAGGGCGAGGAGGCCGGTCCGCGCGAGATCTTGGCCGAAGTCGCGCAGCGGCGAGACCGCCACCAGCACGAGCCCGGGCGGGCCCGCACCGGCGAGGGTCCGCGTCGCGACGACTTGATCGGTCAGGCGTCGACTCACGAACCATCCTGGCGGACCAGTCAGGATCCGGCCGATGTCGTCGAGTCCCGCGTCCTCAAGAAGGCCGGGAACACCGGGCCCGGCCGTCACCCGTCCGGTGGCGCGATCCACCATGAAGGCGTAGGTGTGCGGACCCAGATGGGTGAGCCGCTGTTGAAAGGCCGCCGGGTCGTCGGAGGCGATTCCGAGGGCGCTCTCAAGCTCCTGGCCGCGGATCGCTTCGAGGCGGGACTGCTCCCGGCTCAAGCCCAGCAGAAAGAGCGGGGTCGAGAGCGCGACGGCGACCGCGACGGCGATGAGCACGATGCGGGAGTAGAGTCCCCGTCCCGGAATCTCCATCGGCGGAAACCCGGCGCGCTGCACCGCCCGTTCCGCGGCCAGATATGCCGCCGCGGCGAACACCGCGCCGAGGACGGGCCCCTGGGCCAGGATCTTCGCCGCTTCCAGGTATGGGAGTTCCGCGATCAGGCGGATCTGGATGGCACCGATCAGGTAGCCGACCGTACTGGTCGCGAAGACCAGCATCGCGACCGCGCGGGGGTAACCGGCGAGCCTGGCCGTCGCCTCGGGACGTTCCTGGGCCGTGGCCCGGGCCATTCCACGCCAGAGCCACCAGGGAAGCCAGACCGCGCCGAACCACCCGATGACCGGCACTTCCCAGGCATAGCAGATGATGACCCAGTGCAGCTGCTTCGGATTGACCGACCACCAGATACTGGATAGTGGAACCCCCACCACCCACCAGCAGAGGATGCTGAGGAGCCAGAGTTCGATCGCCAGGCGCTTGCCGGCCCGATCGGTGGTGGGGTTCGTGGAATGACTCCAGTCGGGGGGGCTAGTAGCTGGTAGCTGATCGCTTGTCGCTGGTAGCTACCAGCCACTAGCTACCAGCTACTAGCTCATAAGATGCGCTTCACCGTCGCTCCCGGCCAGCGGTGTATCTTCTTTCCCATGGATCGACGCTTCGTATTGCTGGGGGCTCTCCTCGCCGGGCTCGCGGTCGCGGCGGGCGCGTTCGGGGCCCACGCCCTCAAGGACCGGCTCTCGCCCGGAGATCTCGCGATCTTCGAGACCGCCGCACGCTACCAGATGTATCACGCCCTCGCTCTGCTGGCCTTGGCCGGCATCGCCAGCCGCTGGCCCGGCCCCCTGCTCTCCTGGGCGGGATGGCTCTTCGTCGCGGGGATCGCGCTCTTCTCGGGAAGCCTCTACGCGCTCGCCCTCTCCGGTGTCCGCCTCCTCGGCGCCATCACCCCGCTCGGCGGCCTCTCCTTCCTGGCGGGATGGACCTGCGTCGCGCTGGCGGCCTATCGGGCGCGGCCGTAGCTCCGCGCCCCGTGCCCCCGCCAGTGAGGGCGTCCATCGCGGCGCCGTATCAGGACCTCCTGCTGCAACTGGACCGGTGGTTCGCCGACGCCGCGGCCCGGCATCCCGGCGTCATCCCCTGCCGGAGCGGGTGCACCGCCTGCTGTCACGGCCCCTTTGACATCTCCGCCGCCGACGCGGCCCTCCTGCGGGCCGGACTCGCCACCCTCGATCCGGCCACTCGGGCGGAGGTCCGGGGCCGCGCCGAGTTTCTCCTGCTCAGAATGAAGGCGATGGCGCCCTCCTGGGGACCGCCGTACGATCTGGAAGAATTGGGCGAGACCCGGTTCGACGAGATCGTCGAGGCGCTGGCCGACGAGCCCTGCCCTCTCCTCGGCGAGGAGGGCGCGTGCACGCTCTACTCCTTCCGGCCCGCGATCTGCCGGATGATGGGACTCGGAATGCACACGACCTTGGGAAACCTGGCGAACGCCTGCCCGATTCAGGATCAGTTCCCCGAATACCGGAAGCTCAAGCCAGAGCGATTTGACTTGGCCACCTACGAACGACGGGAAGAGCAACTGATCGCGGGGGCGGGGGGCGGTGAAACGACGATCGCGGCGG
>JBIOIC010000229.1:0-3409 GCA_044449625.1 Gemmatimonadales bacterium
CTTCCGGCCCCTGGATCCTGGCCGCTCCGGGGGCGCGGGAGATCGCCGAGTCGCTGGCGCGACAGCACCCCTCGTTGATCGACCGCGGACCGATTCACCTCGGCGTGAAAACCGGGAGCAACGCCGCCTTCCTCGATCCCGATCCAACGGTCGAAGAGGCGTTGGTGCGAAGCGCGGTGCGCGGTCGAGACGTCCGCCCCTTCGAGATCAAGACCACGCGCCGAATCCTCTGGACCCACGACGCACGCGGCCGGCCGTTGGGACGCCTTCCGCCCGGGGCGGAACAGCACCTGGCCAGATGGCGAGAGGTACTCGAGAAACGAGCCGACGGGCGCGATGGGCCGTGGTGGGCGCTGTTCCGCGTGCGGCCAGCGCTCGCCGAGCACCGGGTGGTCTGGCCCGATCTTGCCCGGAGCCTCGGCGCCGCAGTGCTGAGTGATGCTCCAGACGTCATCCCTCTCAATAGCTGCTATCTCACCGTGGCGGCATCCAGCGCGGAGGCTCACGCTCTCGGTGCCTGGCTCAACGCCGGGCCGATCCGCGTGCTGGGGCGCCTCAGGGCTGATCCGGCGATGAACGGCTTCGCCCGATTCAACGCCCGCGCCGTCGGCGCGGTGCCATTTCCCCACGCCGTCAGTACAGACACGGTACTCGCCACACTCGCCATCGCCGGTGCCCGCGGCGATCAGATCCAGGGACTCCTCGATGCCCATGTCGCCGATCTCCTCGGCCTCGACGCGCGAGACCGCCGCGCACTCGCGCTGGTCCCGGGCGCCGCGGATCGTCGCTGAAGCGCTTTCTTCCGTCCGGGATCCTCTGGCGCTCTGGTTGGCACCGACCGCCTTCGGCAACCCGCAGTGCATCGCGGCCGCGATCGCGCAAGGAGCGGCACCGTCCGCCGCCACGGACCCAACGCCTCCGTGGCTTCGACCGGAACAGCGTGGGGCCTTCGCCGCGGCGCTCACGATCCTCCGGCATTACCGGACCTGCCTGCTCGCCGATCCGGTGGGGACGGGGAAGACCTTTGTCGCTCTGGCGCTCGCGCGCACCTGGCATCAGCACCCCGCCATCGCGATCATCCCCGCCTCATTGCGGCAACAGTGGCATGCCCACGCCACGCGGCTCGGCATCCCACTCACGATCATCAGCCACGAAGAGATCAGTCGTGGCCGTGGCCTCCCCGGCGGACGCGGTCTGGTCATCATCGATGAGAGCCACCGTTTCCGGCATCCGCACACGGCGCGGTATCGGCACCTCGCCCCGGCGCTGGTCGGCCGGACCGTCCTCCTCGTCACCGCGACTCCGATCGTCAACCAGGCCATCGATCTGTCGCACCAGTTGCTGCTGGGCGCACCGGACGACGCGCTCGCCTCCTCGGGACTCGTCTCTCTGTTGCGTGGAAGCGAAGACGGATATGCCCACCCGGCCCTCGGTGAGCTCGTGGTGTCCCGGCGTTCGCTCGACGGTATCCCGCCGCGGACGCTACGATCGCTTGGATGGGAGGACTTGAGGCCGCCACGCTGGATCGAAGCGCTGGAGCAATTGGAGTTATCGGCAAACGCCGGAGTCGCCGAGCTCCTCAGGTCGGTGCTCTGGGCGATGGCCGGGTCGAGCCCCGCGGCATTGGTGGGCACGCTCCGCCGGTACCGCACACTGCTCGACCACGCGGCCGATGCGCGCGCGACCGGCCGGGCCCTGGATCGGCGCGCACTCAAGCGGATGACCGGCCGGCTGCCGGAACAGATCGTACTCTGGGAGCTGATGGCCGGTGAAGAATCAGCGCAGGATCTCGCGATCCAGGACCGAGTGCCGGTCGAACGATTGCTCGGCGCGGTCCAGGCGGCGATGGAAGAGGTCGACGGCAAACTCGAAGCGCTGCGTCAAATACTGTCCGACGGCAAACGTACGATCGTCTTCACGATCTCCGTCGAGACAGTCCGATACCTCCGCACCCGGCTCGGCGGGCGCGTTGCCTGGTGCACGGGGACCGCCGCAGGGCTCGGTCATACGCGGGTGCATCGAGCGAGTGTGTTCGGGTGGTTCGGACCCGGTGTCTCGGATGACATCGCCACCGCACTCGTCGCAACCGACGTCGCCGCCGAGGGGCTCGATCTGCAAGGAGCCGCGCGGGTAATCCACTACGACTTGCCGTGGACGCCGATGCGCATCGACCAGCGGGAAGGGCGCGCGGCCCGCCTGGGCGGGATCCATCCAACGATCGAGGTCGTTCGCCTCTTGCCCCCACCGTGGCTGGAGCAACGGGAGCGCCGTACCGCTCGGCTGCGTTTGAAGGCGCGCCGCGCGACTCGTGCGGGATTCGGGCCCCGATCGGGATCGCTCTGGCGCTGGCGCCACGAATTGGCGGCTCGCTGGACCGGCCCCGCGACGCCGGGTACCACTGTCGTCGGGACTCGGGGCCGATCACGCCTGCTCGTCGGTCTCGAACTCATCGGAGCGGGCGAACCGGCCCATCGCCGTATCGGCGCGGTGCTGGGCGTCGTGGACGAGATCGGACGTTGGACCGAGGATCCGGTGGAGGTCAATCAGGCGCTGGAAGAAGCAAGGACCGCCCCCGCGATCGAGGCGGGCTACGATACCTTGGAGCCCTGGATCGCGCATCTGATCCCCCACGCGCGTGACGTGCTGCGGCGCGCCGCGGCCGACCGCTGGGCTGTGATCGAGCCCGATGCGGCGGCCCGGGCATTGGCTGGGCGGCTTCACACCGAGGCAGCATCCGCCGCTCGGCGGCGCGACCTCAAAGAGCTGACACGATTGGAGCGTGGCTTGAACTTCGTCGCGCGGGGGCACACTGCCGGTGAGGCGTTGATGGTGCGGAGATGGACAGCGCTTTCGATGCCGGAACTCCTGGCGGCCCTCGATCGACTCCCTCCCGGCACCGGCGCACCCCCTGCGCCGGCCTTTCGGGTATTGGGGATGATCCTGCTGTGGAACAGAGCTAGTAGCTAGTCGTTGATCATTGGTAGCGGATAGCGGCCCGAGGCTACTTCCCCGCCGCCACTGTCACCAGCCGCTTGCTCTGCACCTGACCGATCACCACATCCTTGGCCGGAACTTCGCGCTGCTCATCGAAGGCGATCGCGCCGGTCACCCCATCGAACTTGGCGCTCTTGGTCCCGACTCCGGCCAGATAGTCCCGGATCTCTTGGCGGGTGGTGGCCCCGTTGGCGAGAGCGCGCCGCAGGAGATAGATGATGTCGTACGCCCCCGCCCCACGGTGGTCCGGCAGCAGGCCCGGGTTCCGCGCCTGATACGCCTTGACGAAGGCGGCATTCCGGTCTCCCGGGCGGTCAGGGAGGTAGGCGCTTGAGATGTACATCCCTTCCGCCTTCCCTCCCGCCTCGATCCCGATGACCCCGTCCCCCGCCAGCACCTTCGGATGGATGCCGAC
>JBIOIC010000230.1:0-3374 GCA_044449625.1 Gemmatimonadales bacterium
GGCCGCGCGATCGCGCTCTCCGCCCACGTCGCCGCGTCCGATGTGACGGACCTTTCGCTCTCCTACATCCAGCAGGACGGGAATTTCCAGCAGATCGGCCAGGACCCCACCTATCAGACCACCTCGACGGCGCAGGTGTCGTCCACGACTCGGCTGGACCGCTTCCTGCCCACCTCCATCGGCGTCGCGGCCCCGCTCAATCTGAGCTACTCCACCAGCTCCACCGATCCCGATCTGCTGCAAGGGACCGACCTGCGGGGTGCCGATCTCGTGGGACTGCGGCGGCCGACGAGCCATACGGTGAACTGGGGGGTGAGTCTGCGGCGTACCACAGTGGCGCGCAACTGGTTCATCCACACGCTGCTCGATCCTCTCTCCCTCTCCGCGACGGGGATGACCGGCCAGGGCACGGCGCTGCTCTCGACCTCATCCAATTCGAGCCTCGCCCTGAACGCGCAGTACAACACCGCACTCAAGCCGCGCGGCCCGGCCTTCGACCTGAGCGGGTTGGTCGACCTGTTCCCCGCCTTTCTGCGCAAGGGTCCGGTGGGCCAGGGGTTGCGGCATCCCCGGCTGGTGCTCACGCCGAGCAATATCCACTGGTCGAGCGGATTCACCCGCGATGATGCGACCTACTCTTCGTTCCTGGTTCCCGTGGTCCGCGCGAGCGATTCGGCCATCGCGGCCACGCAGGCGCTCAATCATCTCTGGCGCAACTCCGCCGGACTCGTCTGGCAGCCCCTGGCGATGGTGACCGGAAACGTGGATCTGTCGAGCACCCGCGATCTCCGGGTCTATCCCGACTCGACCCCGATCGGACGCCTTGCGGGCGCGTCGCGCGAAAGCTTCCTCGGCCTGGATGCCGGCGTAGAGCGGGACCGGAGCCTGATCACCTCGCTGGCCTTCCTGCCCGTCGTGGCCTCGTGGCTGCGGCCGAGGGTGACTCGCACCAGCAGCATCGTGCTGAACCGGTATCTGACCGGGCGTGATCCGATCCGGGCCGATGGCGATACCATTGGCCGGTTCCTGCTGCCGCAGACGCTCAACACCACGCAGGCCTGGGAACTCGGTGCCTCGCTCGACCTCGCGCGGGGTCTTGCTTCGCTGTTCGGGCCGGGGACCGGTGCGACCCGGGCCACCGCCGGCCTCCGGCCGCTGGACATTTCGCGTCGGACCACCCTCTCCTCCACGTTCGATCTTGCGGCCTTCGATCCCGGCCTTGGCTTCCAGTTGGCGACCGGTGGGCTCGGGGACTTCCTGAACCACGACGGAACGGCGGCGCTGGGCGCAACCCAGCGCCGTACCGACGCCGTGACCGCCGGAGCGTTGCTCCCGGGCGGATTCACCGTCACGGCCTCCTATCAGGTGACGACCGGATCGCAGTACTCCCTGATCCAGGCCCAGTACCTTCGGACGGATTCCCGGCAGACCGACTGGCCGGCGGGATCGATCCGCTGGTCGGCGCCGGTCGCCCGGGGGCCCATCGTGTTCCTCTCCGCCGGGCTCGCCGGCCGTCGTTCGGAAGCGACCTCCATCACCCCGGGCGGGAACGGGCCGCCCATCGTCGGGCGGACGCTCTCGACCAGCATCGCCCCGGATGCCGGGATGACCTTCCGTAGCGGATTGACCCTCAATCTGGCTTATTCGATCGTGGGGCAGGTCAACGCCAACAACGGGAATGAGACCCAGAGCGATCAACGGACGCTGAACGCCACTCTGAGTGACGCCTTCCGCCTGCCCGAGAGCCTGAGCCGGCTGCGGCGCACGGTCCGCGGTTCACTCACGGCGCTCCGCGCCACCGCGACCACCTGTCTGCGGCAATTGGGATCCGCCTGTACCGGGGTCTCCGACATCCGCCGCACCCAGATCAACGGGGCGCTCTACACCGACGTGCTGGCGATCGCCGAAGCGGGGCTCTCGGCCGGGTACTCCGTGAATGAAGTGCGGGAACTCAACCAGCTGACGACCAGTCTGTTCGTGAGCCTCAGCCTCAATATCCAGCTCAGCTCCGGAGCCAATCGATGATCCGCCGGTCCGTTACGCTCGCGCTCCTCGCCGCCGCTTGCGCCTCCGCGGCACCCCCCTCCCGGGAGTTCGACGGCGCCCAGGCAATGCGCTATGTGCAGCGCCAGCTTGCCTTCGGTCCCCGCATCCCCGGCACCGCCGGCCACGACGCGATGGCGCTCTGGCTCGACTCCCTGCTCAAGACCCGGGCCGACAGTGTGATCGTCCAGAGCTGGATGCACTCGCCCCGGAGCGGTCCGCCGGTCCGGATGCAGAACTTCCTGGCCCGCTTCAATCCCGCCGCGACGCATCGAGTGCTCTTCCTGGCGCACTGGGACACGCGGCCCCGCTCCGACGGCCCCAACTCGAAGGATCCCGCGGCCCCCGTCCCCGGCGCGGATGACGGCGCCTCCGGTGTCGCCGTGCTTCTCGGCATGGCGGATGCGATGAAGAAGGTTCCCGCCAGCACCGGTGTGGACCTCCTCTTCGTCGATGGGGAAGACTTCGGCGACTTCGAGGTCCCTGGCCGCCCCGACGTGCTGGTCGGCGCCCGCTACTACGCCGATCACCTGCCGGCGGGACCGATGCCGGCCTGGGCGGTGCTCTTCGACATGGTGGGCGACAAGAACCTGGCGCTCAATCCCGAGGGGTATTCGGTCTCCGCCGCCCCCGAACTCGTGGAGCGAGTCTGGGGGATGGCGCGCACCTTGGGCCACGGCGACGTCTTCCCCGCCGCCGCCATCGGCCCGATCATCGACGACCACATCGAGCTGCAGCGGGTGGGGATCCGCGCCGTCGATGTCATCGACCTGACTTACGACGCCTGGCACACCAAGGACGACACCGCCGACAAGCTCAGTGTGGCGAGCCTGCAGGCCGTCGGCGATGTCGGGATGGGGTTGGTGCGGACGGAGAAGCCGTAACGAGCGGGAGAAGGGAGGCGGGAGACGAGAGGGAGACGAGAGAAGGGAGGCGAGAGAGGAGAGGGAGACGAGAGAAAGGAGACGAGAGGGGGCAGCGGCGTCAATTTGATACCTGGCGCGCGCATTGGATGATGGGGATCTCTCATTGTTGACGAGATTCCCCTTTGGCTCGTTTCTCTCATCTCCTTTCTCCCTCTCTTCTCCTTTCTCCCGTCTCCCTCTCTTCTCCTTTCTCCCGTCTCCCTCATGTCTCCTCGCCACGCCGCGCTCACTCTCCTCGGACTCGCCGCCGTGGGCCACCTGGCCCTCCGATGGCGGGCCCGTCCGGGGCTCGCTCCCGGTGAACTGTTGGCCGTTCCCCGCGCCGCGATCTCCCCCTCGGCCCAGCGCGACAGTGCGCTCCGGGCCGCCCGTCCCCTCGGTGCCGACGAGCGGGTCGACCTCGAC
>JBIOIC010000231.1:0-3346 GCA_044449625.1 Gemmatimonadales bacterium
CACTGGTGGGTGGCAGGATTGTCTGGCGCAGGCCCACCCGTTGAAACCGGCGGGCCGATTGGTATCCTTAGAGTAGAGTAGATTGCCGTTCCAGGAAGGCCGACCTACCCCCGAGAGGACCGGTCCGAATGGCGAAGTCTCCCGCCGCGGGCAACAGTGAATCCCCCGTCAACCGGCTGCTGGCCGAACGGAATCAGTACACCCAATGGCTGGGCCGCCTGGGTGTGGCCACCGATACCGCTCCCGATGCGGTGCGGGAGAAGGTGCGCACCGACTATGAGGCGCGGCTCACCGCCGTGGTGGACGAGCTGCGCCAGCACACGGCGCAGATCTCCGCACAACTGGCGGAGCAGCGCGTCCACCTGGAAGGACTGCTGGCCCGGGAATCCGAAGCGCAGGCCACCCTCTCGGAGGCGGAACTCCGTCACTCCGTCGGTGAATACGACGAGGCCCAGTGGCAAAAGCTCCGGGGGGAGACCCACCGGTTGCTGGTGACCGTCCGGGAAGAGAGCGGTCGGGTGATCGAGGAGATCGGGCGGCTCGATGAAGTGGCTCGGCTCATCGCCTCACCGGTGCCGGCCGGTGCCGCGGCGGCGCCGGCTCCCGCTCCGGCCTCGGCGCCCGCGCCAAAGGCGAAGCCTGCTGTTCCCGAGCCCAAGGCGGCCGTCGCATCGGCTCCCGACATGGAGCTCGTCGACGCGGAGCCGGGCAAGGGGGGGAAGTCGGGCAAGGCCCCGCGTGACTCCGCCCGTACCCTCTTCTTCCCCAGCGGGAAGGGAGCGGAGAAGGGGATCGACGAACTCGATTTCCTGAAGTCGGTGGCCTCTGAGCAGAACGCCGATGCGAAGCCGGCGCCGAGCACCCGTGCCGCGGAGAGCGCGCCGAAGCAGGGGAGTGCCGCCACCGTGGCCGCTTCGGAGCCCGCTCCCGAGGCAGCACCGAGCGCGCCGCGTCCCAGCGAATCGGCCAAGGCGGAGGGGAAGACCCTCAAGTGCGCTGAATGCGGTTCGATGAATCGGCCGACGGAGTGGTACTGCGAGCGGTGCGGGGCGGAGTTGGCGGCGCTCTAGCGCGGTGAGAGGTAAGCGGTAAAAGGTGAGCGGGCTCCCAGTCGAGATCTCGATGGGGAGCCCGCTTACTTCTTACCGCTCACTGCTTACCAGTTGCTTACTTCTTGCCCGCGATCGCCTTGGCGAGCCGGCTCTTCTGCCGGGAGGCGGTGTTCCGGTGGATCAGGTTCTTCCGCCCGGCGCGGTCGAGGAGGCTCACGGCCGCCTTGTAGGCCGCCTGGGCCTCGGGTGCAGTACCGGCGGCGCGCACCTGCTTCAAGGCGGTGCGGAGCTCGGAGCGCTGGGCGCGGTTACGGAGTGTGGCTTTCTTCGACTTGCGGAGCGCCTTCTTGGCGGACTTGATTCGCGGCACTGATCCCTCGAGGTCCTGGACTTGGGTCGTCCCCCCGGAGGGAGGCGTCGGAAACAGGTGCTAAACCTAGACGGGGCAGCGGCTTCGGTCAAGCGAGCGCTTGGTGCCGCGCCGTCCGGGCGTTATTGTTCCGCCAGGCCTCCCTTCCGCAAGGATCAGCAGCTGAGCCACCGACCCTTGGCGCGCGCCCCGTGCGGGACCATCTTCACGCGATGACCAGCCCGGCTCCCGCCCGGACGGCCCCGACCACCGCGCTTGGCGCGGAGCCGGGTTTCGTCGTCCAGCTCGAGGCCTTCTCCGGGCCGCTCGATCTCCTGCTCCACCTCCTGAAGGAGGAGCAGCTGGAGATCGGCGATATCCCGATCGCTCGGATCGCCGAGCAGTTCCTCCGCGTCATCCACGCGCTGGGATTGAATCAGGCGGCCGATTATCTGGAGATGGCGGGACGGCTGCTGCGCTTGAAGGCGCAGATGCTCCTCCCGCGCACCGGCGACGACGACTGGGAGGATCCGCGCCACGAGCTGGTCCGCCGGCTGCTGGAGTATCAGCAGATCAAGGAGATCGTCCGCTGGTTCGAGCGGGCCCACGAACGCCGCTCGCAGCAGTACGCCCGCGGCTATCTCCCTCCGCCGCCGGAGCTGCCGGAGCCGCCGCTCCAGCTCGACCTCCTCGCCCTGCTGCAGGCGGTCGAGCGGGTCATCGCCGGGATTCCCGATCCGGTCCTCCACCGCGTGGTCCCGCGGCCCCTCGACGTCGAAGGGGCGACCCGCCGCCTGCTCGCGCTGCTGGAGGAGAAGGAAGAGGTCGGGTGGCTCGAGGCGCTGGGCCCCCGGCCGACCATCACCGATCTGCTCTCGACCTTTCTCGCCCTCCTCGAGCTCGCCAAATTCGGCCGGCTCACCCTCTTCCAGCCGGTGCAGTTCGCGCCGATGGTGATCCGCCGTGACTCCACTCGCCCAGTTGATTGAAGCCGCGCTCTGGAGCGCCGCCCGTCCCCTCACCGTCGAGGAGCTCCAGACCCTCGACGCCGAGGCCGCACCCGCCGATGTGCGGGCCGCGCTCGACCTGCTCCGGGAGCATTACGATTTCGGCCAGCACGCGGTCGAGCTGATCGAGCTCGCCGGCGGATATCAGATACTCACCCGGCCCCACTTCGCCCAGGCGATCGAAGCGGCGCAGTTCACGGTGCGGACGCCGAAGATCACCGGCGCCGGTCTGGAGACGCTCGCCGTCATCTCCTATCGCCAGCCGGTGGGGCGGGCGGAGATCGAGGAGATTCGCGGCGTCAACGCGGGCGGGGTGCTGCGCACTCTCCAGGAGCGGGGATTGATCGAGGTGGTCGGGCGGAGCGAGGAGCTCGGCCGTCCGCTGCTCTACGGGACCACCCCCTACTTCCTGGAATTGCTCGGCCTCAAGGATCTGGCCGATCTCCCGCGGGCCGAGGAACTGAGCGTTGCATTGCAACCGGCCAAGCCCATCGAGACGCCCTCCGACGCCAGCGCCTCCGTCCCGGCGGACCGATGAGCGAGATGCGCCTGCAGCGGGCGATGGCCCAGGCCGGGGTCGCCTCGCGGCGCGCCGCGGAGGTGCTCATCACCGCCGGGAAGGTGCGGGTCGACGGGAAGGTTGCGGTCCTGGGGCAGAAGGTGGATCCGACCCGGCAGCGGATCGTCGTCAACGGCAAGGCGGTCAAGCCGGTCGAGCGCCGCTGGCTCGCCTTTCACAAGCCGCTCGGCGTGGTCACGACCGCCAAGGACGAAGAGGGACGCCGCACCGTGCTCGACCTCATCGCGAATCCCGCGGGGCTCACCTACGTAGGGCGTCTCGACGTGATGACCACGGGGCTGCTGCTGCTCACCACCGACGGCGAGGCGGTGCATCGACTGACCCACCCGAAGTACCACCTCGCGCGGCGCTACACCGC
>JBIOIC010000232.1:0-3340 GCA_044449625.1 Gemmatimonadales bacterium
GAGGGGGTTGGGGGGTGAGGCCCCGCGCCACGCAAAGCTCCGCATTGAGCACCGCAGCCCCAGCTGCGCCCCGCACCAGGTTGTGCCCCAGCGCCACGAGCCTGATCCCGCCACCTCCATCCTCCCGGATCCGCCCCACGGATACACTCATCCCGTCACCCGCCGCGGCATCGCGTCTCGGCTGCGGGCGATCGCGTTCCGAGCGGATCAGGAGGGGTTCGCGCGGCGCGCTCGGCAGTCCGAGATCGACGATGGACGAGCGCCATCCTCGAAGGACCGCCTCTACTTCGCCGGCGCCGACCGGCCGCGCAAAGCGGGCAGCGATGCAGGTGGTGTGGCCCTGCTCGACAGGAACGCGAGTGACTTGGGCGCTCACACCGAAGGAGGCCGAGCGCACCACGTCTCCGTCGAAGGCGCCGAGCAACCGGCGGCTCTCCCCAACGATCTTCTCCTCCTCGCCGTCGATCCAGGGGATGATGTTCCCCAGGATGTCGAGCGAGGCGACCCCGGGGTGGCCAGCGCCGGAGATCGCCTGCAACGTCGTCACCCAATACTCCTTCAATCCGAAGGTCTCGTGCAGCGGCGCCAAGGCCAGGGCGATGACGGCGGTGGCGCAATTCGGATTGGTGACGATGCCGCCGGTCCATCCCCGCCGGACGCGCTGCCGTCCGAGGAGCCCCAGATGATCGGCGTTGACCTCCGGGATCAGGAGCGGCACGTCCTCATCGAGCCGATGATTGCTGGCATTGCTCACCACCAGCGCTCCAGCCCTGGCGAAGGCCGGCTCGATCTCTCCCGCGACGGCGCTGTCGAGCGCGGAGAAGACGATCGGCGTGTTGATCGCGTCGGGAGTGCAGGGGGAGACGGTGAGGTCGCAGGCCGCGGGAGGCAGGTCGCGGGGTGACCAGCGAACGGCGTCGTCGTAGCGCTTGCCGACCGAGGCCTCCGATGCTCCGACGGCCACCAACTCGAACCAGGGGTGATCGACCAGCCGCCGGACCAGCTCTTGGCCGACGACACCGGTCGCCCCAAGTACGGCGACGGGGATCCGATCGCTCATCGCGCGACGGCCCGGGGTGCCCGCGCTCGGCGCGGTGCCGCCGCCCGGTCGAGCCCGGCGACGATGTCGGTCACCAGATCCTCCGCCGCTTCGATCCCGATGGAGAGCCGCAGCAGGTCGTCGCCGATTCCGGCGCGCTCACGCGCCGCTTGATCCATTGAAGCGTGGGTCATCGTCGCGGGGTGCGCCACCAGCGATTCTACCCCGCCGAGCGATTCAGCGAGGGTGAAGCAGGTGAGGCCGTCGAGGAAGCGCCGCACGGCGGGAACACCGCCTTCGAGCGCGAAGCTCACCATCGCCCCGGTCCCCGGATAGTGCACCGTGGTGACCGCGGGGTGGGTTCGGAGCTTGTCCACCACGGCCGCGGCATTCACGAGGTGCTGCGCCATCCGAATGTGCAGCGTCCGGAGCCCGCGGAGGGTCAGGAAGCTGTCGAAGGGCGATCCGGTGACGCCCAGGGAATTGGCCCACCAAGCGACCTCCTGCTGGAGCGCCGCCTCTCGCGCCACGACCGCGCCTCCCACGACATCGCTGTGCCCGTTCAGGTATTTCGTCGTCGAATGGACGACGAGATCGGCGCCGAGCTCGATCGGGCGCTGCAACACCGGGGAGAGAAAGGTGTTGTCGACGGCGGCGAGGGCGCCAGCGGCGTGGGCCAGCCGGGTCACGGCGCGGAGATCGGTCAACCGGAGCAGGGGATTGCTCGGCGATTCGATCCAGACGAGACGGGTCGGCTTGGCCAGGGCGCGCTCCACCGTCGGGAGGTCGCGTTGGTCGACGAACTCGACCTCGAGCACCCCTCGGCGCGCGAGGCCCAGCAGCAGCCGATGGGTGCCACCGTAGCAATCGTGCGGTGCCACGACGCGCGCTCCGGCGTTGACCAATTGCAGCACCAGGGTGACCGCTGCCATCCCGGTCGCGGTGACCACGGCACCAGCGCCCCCTTCGAGCTCCGCCAGCGCGCTGGCCAGGAGATCGCGGGTCGGATTGCCGCTCCGGCTGTAGTCGTACGCCCCCTTCTGGCCAAGACCGGTGAAGGCGTAATTGGCCGAGAGGTGGATCGGCGGCACCACGGCGTGGTGGTGCTGGTCGGTGACGAGCCCGGCGCGGACGGCGCGGGTGGCGGAGCGGGTCATGCGGGTCTCCCAGTCGCCAAGACCCGCCGCAGAACGAGCCCGATCGGGCCCACTTCCTTGAGGAAGGCATCGTGACCATAGCGTGAATGAATGACATCGAGTGTGGCGGGGCCTCCGAGGGCCGCGCGAAGCGCTTCCATCTGCCAAAGAGGGACAAGGGTATCCTCGGCCACAGCGATGAGCGTGGTCGGGGTCTTCACCTGCGCGGGGTCCACCCGATGGAGATCGAGCGAAAGGGAGAGGCTCAAGAACCGTTCCGGCGTGAATCGGGTGAGGAACCGGCGGCCGTGCTCATCGAGGTAGTCCTGCACCGGGAAGCGAGGGCCCGCGTCACCCGTCACCGCTCGATTGTCGAACCGCTCGGCGAACTCCTCGATGGTCCGATAGGTGGTCATCGCGATTCCGCGTGCGAGTGCGAGACCGCGATCGTGTTGGCCGGTCGCGAGCCCGAAGTGGACCGCTTCGCGTTCCAACGCCCGGAGGGCCGTCGCCATCGGGTGGCTCTCGTGGGCGGCGCTGATGCAGACGAGGCGGGTGACGCGCGCCGGGTGCCTGATCGCGAAAGCGAGGCCGACCATCCCGCCGTAGGAGGACCCCACGAAGGCGTGGAGCGCTTCGATGCCGAGGTGATCGAGCAGCGCCGCGATGGCATCGGCCTGCTCCGCGGTGCTGATCGGGGAAGGGGCGTCGAGCCAGTCGATCCCGAGGAGGCGGAACCGCGTGGTATCGATGACCTTCTTCGGCCCGGCGAAGCTTTCCCACCAGCCGGGCTCGTCCTCGCTGGCGGCGACGTTCCTGCCGGCCGAGATCCCGCCGAGGGCGATGATGACCGGGGCGCCGGCGGGGCCGACGAGGCGATAGGGGATCATGCGACCTCCTGGATGCAGGTACCGTTGGGCTCACGGAACGGCGCGGCGTAGCTGTAGACCTGAAGGGGTACCCGGGAAAGGAGCGCTTCGCGCGCCGCCCCCGCGTGGACGATCTCGGCCCCGTGCTCCGCCAACGTCAGGAGGGCGGCGTGGCTCATCAGGGTGTGGCGATGCGCGTCGGCGGCGCGGCGGGGATCGGCGTCGTAGACCCCGTCGACATCGGTCACGATGTGGCATTCGGCGCCGAGCCGGGCGGCGAGGTAGACCGCGGTCAA
>JBIOIC010000233.1:0-3339 GCA_044449625.1 Gemmatimonadales bacterium
CTTCGCTCCGGCCGCCCCGTCCCCCGCCGAAGCCGAGCCACCGGCTGGTCCCCTGCGAAATCAGCGCGACCGCACCGACGATGGCGGCAAGGAGCGTCATCAGCCGCACGTCGAGATTCTGGATGTGCGCCATCTCGTGCGCCACCACCGCCTGGAGTTCGTCGCGGGTGAGCGCGTCCAGCAGTCCCTGGGTGACCGCAATGCTGGCGCTGGCCGGATCGCGCCCGGTGGCGAAGGCGTTGGGATCGGAATCGGGCACGATCCAGATCTGCGGCCGAGGAAGGCCGGCGGCGATCGCCATCTCCTCCACCACGTTGACCAGGACCTTCTCCCGGTCGCTCGCGGGCTCGAAGATCTCCCGCGCGCCCGTGGCCCAGAGCACCCGTGCAGAGCCGCGGGTCCAGGCGTACCAGCAGGTCCCCGAAGCCGCCAGCGTCGTCGCGATCCCGAACCAGGGGATCAGATGGTGATAGGCCTCAGGCGCCGCGTGAACCGTCATCAGATAGTAGGCCCAGTCACCGCCGAAGCCGAGCCAGGCGAAGAAGGCGATGAATCCGGCGATCAGCCAGGCGGACTTCCGGCGATTGTCCGCCTGCTGGGCCCAGAGATTGCCGTCAGTCACGCGCCGGACTGACCGAGCGAGAGATCGACGTTCGGCACGGCGCGTTCGCCGGCGTCGGTGATCTCCCACAGCTCCGCCGGCACCGCCTTGGCGAAACCCGCCACCAGGCTGGTCGGAAACTGCTGCTGGGCGGTGTTGTACGCGGTGGCCATGTCGTTATAGGCCTGCCGCGCAAAGGTGATCCGGTTCTCGGTGCTGGCGAGTTCCTCCTGCAGCTGGCCCACGTTCCCGGTGGACTTGAGGTCGGGATACGCTTCCGCCACGGCAAAGAGGCGGCCGAGCGCCTGGGTCAGCTCTCCCTCGGCCTTGGCGGTCTCCTTCACGCCGGTCGCGCCGACGGCGCGGGTCCGGGCCGCGACCACCGCTTCGAGCGTGCCCTTCTCGAAGTTCATCGCCCCCTTGACCGTGTTCACCAGGTTCGGGATCAGGTCATGGCGGCGCTTGAGTTGCACGTCGATCTGCTTCCAGGCGTTGACCACCTGGTTCTTGAGGGCGATGAGGCGGTTGTAAGCCGCGACGAACCAAAGACCGAGAACGACGAGAATGACGAGCAGGACGATCGGACCCATCGAAGACTCCGGAGAGGGAAGGTCGAGCGGGACAATCTAGCGCGCGGAGACGGGCGGTGGGGCGATCAGGCGGAGGTGCGGGCGGCGTCCACGGCGGCGAGGGCGTTGCGGAGGGTGTCGACCAAGGCGACTTCGGCGCCCGGGGTCCGAAGCGCGGGGTGCGAGGGGTCGAGCAGGAGCTCGACCCCCGGGACCACCAGAACACGGCGGCAGTTGGCCGGGAGCGTCTCCGGGCGCCGGTTCCGCGCCGAGGACGAAGGCGCCGAGAAGCGCGCGGCTCTGCCCCGGGCACCTTCCCGCCATTCCAGGAGGTCGGGGGGCGGCAATGCGGCACCGAGACTCGCCGCGACCCGGCGTTCGACGGCATCTCCGGTCTGGCTCCGCGCTTCGAGGATGATCTCCTCGAGGCTCACCCCTTCCATCTGCCGGAGCTTGATCCCGAGCACCTGCAGCAGATGGCGATAGCCGTAGATCGCGGCACTGCCGCGGCCTTCCGGTGGATTGACCAGGCCGCGGGTCACGTAGAACCGGATGCCGCGTTCGGTGGGGCGGGCCCGCGCGGTCCCGGAGAGCGGGACGATGGCCGCCCCCTCGAGGATTGTGCCCGCCAAGCTGGCGAGATCGGGCAACCCCCAGGGCGCCAGCGTGCGGTAGCCGCGGAGGACCGCGAGTGGATCGGAGGGGTGCATCGGTGCGCCGGTCACGCGGTGTCGCGGTCGCGCGGAGCGGCCTGCGCGGCGATCTCTCCCAGCACGCCCAGCAGCTGATCCACGGTGAATGGTTTGCCCAGAAAGTGGCAGCTCCCCAGCTCCGCGGGCAGCCCCCCGTCGAGGTCGAGCGGTGCCCCACTCATCAGAACGACCCGGCCCTTGAGGTAGGGCCAGCGATGTGTCAGCACCAGGTAGAGCGCTTCGCCCGAGAGATTCGGCATACGGCGGTCGAGCAGCACCACATCGACCTGCGTGTCGGCCAGCAGCTTGAGGGCGGTCTCGGGGCCTCCGGCGCTGAGCGCCTCGTGGCCCACGCGTACGAGGAGACGCTGGACCACGCCGCGGATCACAGGTTCATCGTCGATGATCAGGACGCGCATGGTCAACCCGCCATTCGTTGCTGGGCGCCGAAGAGGCGCCGTGAGAGGATCGCCAGGGCGTCCTCGGGACTGAGAGAGAGCCGCGCCTCGCCGGCGGTCCGGCCAAAGGCGGCTCGGAGCTGCAATTGCAGTGACCGGGCCCGCGCGTATCCCAGCTTGCGGGAGACGTCTTCCACGGTAAAGCCGGGATCGAGCAGCAGCCGGTGCGCGTACAGCAATCGCGCCACCTGCAGCACCTTGCTCGGCGCCGGCAACCCGAGCCGCGCGAAAAGCCGTTCGCAGGTCCTACGGCCGAGCTGCGCCCGCCGGGCCAATTCCTCGACTCCTGTCTCCCCCGGGGCCTGGACCGCCGCTTCGAGGGCCCAGCGGACCCGCTCGGGGAGGGTCTCCGCCAGCGGGCGGAGCGCCTCGAGCACCTGGTGCGGTGCGGTCGCCGCCCACTCTTCCCGAAGCACCCGGCGGAGCTGGGCCGGGTCGTCGTCGAATCGGGCGAAGATGGCCCGCCGGACCCCGACGCGGCCCAGAGCGAGAAGGACGCTCGCCGTCTCGGGGGTCAGGGTGGTGTAGGCCACCAGCGGGACCGACGGAAAGAAGGCGCGGATCCGTTCGATCTCGTTGGCCTGCGGAGCGCCCTCCAGAAGGGGGTCCACCACCGCGAGGCCCACCGGGCGGCGGCGGATGATTCGCACCGCCTGGGCCCAGCTCCGGGCCGGCTCGAAGGCGAAGTTGCCGGGGTCCGCCGAACGGAGCCGGGGTAATCGTTCCGGTGGCACCGCCGCGAGCATAAGCATCGGCATCGGCTGTCGCAAAAAGGGCCCAGATTGACGTGAATTCGGCCTACTGGCGGACCGGGCGGCACGCGACCTTACAGGCACCCTGAGGTACCGTTCATCCGCGAGGGCTGCCCCCATGACCGTCTCCGTCTCCAAGCGCATCTACGTCCTGTTCGCCCTGATCGCGTTGAGCTTCGCCGCCACCGCCTGCGCCGACGCCACCGCACCCGATGCTTCAAACAAGCCGGTGATCCAGCGCGACGGCTCCAATCCGACGCCGTGCGA
>JBIOIC010000234.1:0-3322 GCA_044449625.1 Gemmatimonadales bacterium
CTCCACCGCCGAGCGCCCCGCCGCCTCCATCTTCCCCTTCGGCGTGTCGGTCGCCTCGCCCGACACCGTGGCGCTCCGCCCATCGAAGCCGAGGGTCACCGCCACTGTCACCCGGTGTTTCCGCCCCGGCCCCACCTGCAAGCCTTCGAAGAGCACGGCACGCTGCATTGCCCGGCTCCGCACCGCCTCGTCCTCCACCGCCTTGATCGGCTGCACCTCGGCGGTCTGGGCCACGCTGATCTTGCGATGGTCGACCTTGAGGCCGAGTTGCGCCAGCAGCGCCGACTCGACGTTCCGCACCACCTGCTTCGGCGCCACCCCGGCCTGCGCCAGGATGTGGACCTCGCTCACCTCGCCGAGCGGTGTCGTCACCACCCGGGCCGACAGGACCCCCGCCAGACTGGACAGCAGATTCTCGGCCCGGCGGACCCCCCAGACATCGGGAGAGGAGCTCCGCCCCTTTTCGTCGTCCCCTGGCTCTCGTACCGAAGCGGTACCGGTCACAGCCCCCTCAGTTCCGTTGGTCATCGTTGGCGGCTTCCGCCGGCGCCACCGCGTTCCTGCCGCCGGCCTTGGCCTGGTACAGCGCGCGGTCGGCCAGCGCAATCAGGTCCTCGTCGGGCGGTTCCACCGGATCATATTCCGCGACTCCGAGGCTCGCCGTCAGACTCGCTTCCGGCAGACCGAGCGCGGGACCGACCCCCTCCAGTCGCCGGCGGATCGTCTCCGCCACCCGCCGGCCCCCCGGCAGATCGGTCCGCGGAAGCAGGAGGACGAACTCATCGCCGCCGTAACGGGCCGCGAGATCGGAGGCGCGCACTCCGCGCTGCAGCTCCTGGCCCACCCGCTCCAGCACCCGGTTACCGGTTTCGTGGCCCCAGCGATCGTTCAGTTCCTTGAAGCGGTCGAGGTCGAGGAAGACCAGCGCGAAGCGCTCTCCGCTCCGCTTGCTCCGCTCCACCTCGGCGCCGAGCCGGTCCCGCAGCACCCGGTAGGTGGCGAGCCCGGTGAGGCTGTCGACCGCCGCCTGGCGCTGGGCCTCGTCGGCGCGGCGGGCCTGATACGGCGTGCACTGCCGCAGCGTCGCCCGTCCTTCCGCCGCCGCCTCGGCAAAGCGACGGCAGGTCGGGAGCCCGCAGGCCCGGCAGTCCCACGGACGGCCGTTGGGGCCGGTGCCGATCGCCTCGAGGATGGAAGCGACCAGCGCCTCGTTCACCACCCGGCGCCGGGGCTGGATGTCAAAGGTGGCCCCCATGCTCGCCACCACCCCGGCGTCGATCACGGGGAACCGGCTCCGCGGCGGCTCCGTTGCCTCCACCACCGAACGGCGCCAGAAGAGATCCTCCTTCGGCCCCGCGATGGGGTGGTCGAGCGTCCCCTCGTGGCTCAGCAGATCCACGAACCCCAGATCCTGCCCCGCGCCCACCGCCCGCGCGATCGCCGGCAGCGCTTGCAGCCCGCGGATGGTCCGGAAGCGCCGAACATTCGGCTTCCCCACTTCGGCCAGCAGGGCCAGCGGCATCCCCCCCGCCAGGCTCAGATGGCGCCGCCGCTCTTCCGGCAGCCGGATGAAGACATCGGGCTGGGCCCGCGGATCCACGCCGCGGCGGCGGAAGAGCTCTTCGAGATCGCCGAAGGTGATCCCGGCGTCGAGCACCTCACGCGAGACCGGCGGCACCATTCCGGCAAAGACCAGCGGCGTTTCCGTCCCGTGCCGCGCCCGCAGGTAGCGGGCTTCGGCCTCGGCCGGCGTCGTCACCGGCGCCAGATAGGGGACCAGCTCCGGGAAGTCGCGCTCGATGGCCTGCACCACCACCGGATCGGTCGAGCGCAGCAGCGTACCCCACGAGGGATCATCCCAGAGCTCGAGATACTTCTCCGCCACCAGTTCGTCGCCGATCACTCCGCGGGTCACCGCGCGGAACCCGGCGGCGTATGCCGCGTTGACCAGCTGCTCCGGCGTGGCGGGAAAGAAGTGCGTCACCGCTTCCGGACTCAGGATCAGGATCCCGTCGCCCCGCACCGCCGCACCGATCGCCCGGGCCAGTTCGCCGTGGGCCGAGATCGCGTCGTGCGGGCAGGCCGGGAGACAGAGCCCGCAGCGCACGCAGGACTCCTCCACGATCCGCACCAGCAACTCGTCTACGGCGATGGCGTCGACCGGGCACACGCGTACACACGCGAGGCACCCGACACAGGCCTCAGGCTCAATAGCGAACATCTCAGGGGACCGGCCCAGGTGAGGGCCCAAATGAGGGACCAGCTAATATCGGGTGTGAGGCCCGTCACGTCAAGACGGGAGGTGTTCCAAGCCGTGAAAAGGCAACCACTTAGCCCAAGCCATAGGCCTTGAGCTTGCGGTAGAGGGTCCGTTCCCCGATTCCCAGCATCTCCGCCGCCTTCCGGCGGTTGCCCCGATGCTCCCGGAGCGCCGCCTCGATTGCGACCCGTTCCACTTCGGCCATGGTCATCCCCGGCCGGTACAGGACCTCACCGGCGGCCGGCTCGGCGGTCTGTTCGACCAGATCGGCCACCTGGTGGCCGTCGCCCACTTCGATGACCTGGACCCGCTGAGGGCCGTCATCCAGGCGGTGGCGGAGCTCCTCCACCTGGAGCCGCAGCTCCATCAGGCTCCGCAGGATGAACTCCAGCTCCTGGGAACCGAGCTCCCGGCCTCCCTGACCGAAGCTCCCCACCCGCACCGGCAAGAGGCGGCTGGCCCCTTCGAGGATGTCGGCCGGGATGTCGGCGGCGCGGATCTCCGAGCCCGGGGCCAGCACCACCATCGATTCGATCAGGTTTCGAAGCTGGCGGACATTCCCGGGCCAGGGGGCATCGACCAGCTTCTGGAGCGCCTCGGCGGTGATCCCGCGGAAGGCGCGGTCGTGCGCCTTGGCAAACTCCCGGATGAAGCGCCGCACCAGGAGCGGGACGTCGTCCCGCCGCTCCCGGAGCGGAGGCAGGTAGATGTTGAGGACGTTCAGCCGGTAGTAGAGATCGTCGCGGAAGGCGCCGAGGCCCACTTCGTCCCGGAGCGAGCGGTTGGTGGCGGCGACTACCCGGACGTCCACCTTGATCGGCTGGGTTCCGCCGACGCGGAAGAAGGTGCGGCTCTCCAGCACGCGCAGGAGCTTGACCTGGGTGCTCTCGGGGATCTCGCCGATCTCGTCGAGGAAGATCGTCCCGTGGTCAGCCAGCTCGAAGCGGCCTAGGCGCCGTTCGGCGGCTCCGGTGAAGGAGCCCTTCTCGTGGCCGAAGAGCTCCGACTCAAGCAGCGATTCGGGTAGGGCCGAACAGTTGACCGCGATGAACGGCTTGCCGC